>CAMDGW010000001.1 GCA_945897695.1 Pseudobacteriovorax antillogorgiicola
TTTGAGCTTTATTTGCTAAACGGAACGCACGGCGAAGCACTCGGCGTACAATATAGCCAGAGCCGACGTTGCTTGGAAGAACTCCATCAGCGATGGCAAACATGGCGGCTTGTATGTGATCGACGATGATTCTTTGCTCGGGAATCGAAAGAGCCGGAGCCTTTTGCTTAACAATGGCCATCGCTTCGTTATAGATCGTTGATTCGTAAACGCTCGAGGATCCGCTTAAAATAGAACAGACGCGTAGCAGCCCCATACCAAAATCAACGTTTGGCTTGGGAAGTTTTACAAACGCTCCATCCTTCTTTTTTTCATATTCCATGAAGACGTTGTTACATATTTCAACATAACGTCCGCATTTGCAGGCCGGTGAGCACTCAAGATTTTTGAGAGTACAGTGGTCGCGGGTAATGAAAAACGTTTCCGAGTCTGGACCACAGGGACCAGCGCCCCCAACAGGACCCCAGAAGTTATCTTCGCGGCCAAGTTTGAATATGCGTTCTTTAGGAATTCCAAGTTTAAGCCAGGCGTTGTAGCTCACCTCATCAAAAGGGATATCTTTTTCGCCGGCAAACACCGTGCACGCAAGCCGCTCGGGTTTGAATGGCAGTGCTTTTGTAAGAAATTCATAGGTCCACTCAATAGCTTCGGCTTTGAAGTAGTCTCCGAGGCTCCAGTTGCCAAGCATTTCAAAAAAGGTGCAGTGCCAGTCATCTCCGACTTCGTCGATGTCTTGGGTGCGGATACATTTTTGAGCATTCACGAGCCTTTTCCCAGATGGATGGGACGCTCCCATCAAAAAAGGAACCAGTGGATGCATGCCCGCTGTTGTAAATAATACAGTGGGATCATTTTCAGGCTGCAGAGACCCAGACGGAATGTGGGTGTGAGCTTTGCTCTTATAAAATTCAATATATTTGTTGCGCAGGTCGGTGGCATTCATGGGGGCAACGCTCTCCAAGGTAACGTAGAGTTATGACAATAAAAAGGGCACAGGACTTTTGGACCTGTGCCCTACGGAATATCACAATTACAAGCAATTACTCAACGTTCAGAAGCTCAACTTCAAAAATGAGTGTCGCATTCGGTGGGATGATGTTTCCAACACCTTTTTCACCGTAGCCAAGATTTGAAGGAATCGTCAGACGACGGCGCTCGCCCACTTTCATGCCCTCAACGCCCTTATCCCAACCTGGAATAACCTGGCCTTGACCAAGGGTAAAGGTAAACGGAGCTTTGCGGGTCTCGCTGGAGTCGAACACTTTGCCGTCAGAAAGGCTTCCTGTGTAGTGAACAGTTACTTTTTTACCGGTGGCAGCTGCTACGGTGCCAGAACCTTGTTTTAACGTCTCAATTTTTAGGTCCCGGGTATCGATGGTCGTTTGGCCAGCTATCTGACCGGTAGCCACTTGGGGAGCCTCGTCTTTTTTAGAGCACTTGGTGCAGCCTGTCAGCGCGAGTGCTCCTGCAACAGCGACAACTGATAGAAACTTAATCATAATCATTCAACTCCGTTTGAAAGTTTGTATCCGAATAATATCAGTAGATATTTTATGTAGTTATCTGCCGCAATGTCCAGTGCTTAATGATGGGACAGCTCGTCGATGGTGTGGGCAATAGCGTCAAAACCCTTCAGGCTTGAACGGTCTGGGTTTAAGAGCGCTGGGCACGTAATATTGACTTCACTGAGCCACCCACCAATCATGTCAATTCCGGCAAAAACAACCCCTCGCTTCATCAGAGTTTCGGCCACCCCGGTTGCCACATCGATATCCCTAGCGCTTGGACGGTAACTTTCCAGGGAGGAACCAGCACGGGTGTTGGCTAAAAATTCACCAGACTTAGGCACCTTCAGGCACCAGGCCAGGGGCTTTCCGGCCACTGTAAAGGCGCGAACTTCGCCTTGGTAAACGGCCTCATCAAAGGCTTGGACCATGCGAGACTCTTTACCGTTCATGGTTGCTAGGTGCAGCTTTTCGGCAAGTCCACGGTCGTCTTCAATATGCTCAACACCCCGCCCCCCATAGAGTCCAAGTGGTTTAATAACAATATTAGAGCCACATTTTTCCCTAGCAAAAGCCATCAGCTCATTGGCGTCACTGGACACCATTGAAGGCTTTGTAAATAGGGGGAAATCAAGAATCGACAGCTTTTCATTGATTTCGAGAAGTGCCTTGGGAGCGTTTAGAACGGGGACCAGATGGGATACGGAATCCAAAATCCAAAGTGTCCCGATGTAATCAAGGTCATAGGGAGGTTCCCTGCGCATGTGGATGGCCGAAAAGTTTTCAAGCTGAAGGCGCTTAGGCTTTTCGAGGGTCAACTCCTGAGGTTTTTCTCCAAATTTAGCCTTTTTGGCCAGTGCAAAAGCACCGGAAGGATGGAGAGACCTTGAAAGCTCTCGTCCCGTACAAAAATAAACATCCTGACCAAGCTCACTTATGGCAAAAGCCATCTTGATGGACGTGTCCCACGCCAAATTTAGGCGTTCAAGTGGGTCCACCACAAATAAGTGGGATTTTCTGTCTGCCATGTTGACCCCCTGAGCGCGGTAAGGTATCCGATTATGACGTAAAAAACCGGAACGCCTATTACTTTATCATCCCTTGAGGGATCGGAGAAACACACCATGCAACTTCGCAAACTAGAAGATCTAGAGCTGAACGGTAAGAAGGTTTTTCTTAGACTTGATCTGAACGTGCCAGTTAAAAACGGAGTGATTCAAGACGAGACCCGCATTCGCGAAGCATTACCCACAATCAAGTATATCCTCGAGCGCACAACAAAGCTGACCATAGCTAGCCACCTAGGGCGCCCCAAAAATGGCGGAAGCACTGCCGATAGCTTAGAGCCAGTCGGCACGCGCCTAAGCGAGCTTCTTGAGCGCGAAGTGGTGCTCTATCCGGACTACACCAAGGAGTCATCCATTCAATTGCTCAACTCCCTGGGCAAAAACCAAGTGATGCTGCTAGAAAATCTTCGATTTCACTCTGGTGAGGAAGCCAATGACTCCGACTTTGCCCATAGCTTGGTTGATGGCTACGACTTTTATGTCAATGACGCCTTTGGCACCTGCCACCGAGCTCACGCCAGCGTCAGTGCAGCGGCTGAGTTGCTCTCTTCTAGCAAGCGAGCTGCTGGGTACCTGATCCAAAAAGAGATCTCGGCCCTCGGAAGTATCGTCTCTAAGCCTGAGGCGCCATTTACGGTGATCATGGGCGGCAGTAAGGTGTCTGATAAGATTTCTGTGATCTTAAATCTTCTGAACACCTGTAATCACATGCTTATTGGCGGAGCGATGGCCTATACATTCCTTAAATTTAAGGGTGTCGACGTGGGCGCATCCCGTATCGAAGCTGACAAAATGGATTTGGTAGAAACCATCATGAGAAACGCTGAGGCGCGTAAGGTTCAGATTCACCTGCCTGTGGATCACCTGTGTGCCAAAGAGTTTAGCGAAACGGCAGAAGCAATCCCTGTGGCTGGCGAGTCGATTCCTGCGGGGCTTATGGGTCTTGATATTGGTCCTCAAACGCAAACGATTTTTTCGCGGGTCATCCGTGATTCAAAAACCGTCCTCTGGAACGGCCCCATGGGTGTCTTTGAATGGGATAAGTTTGCAAAAGGCACCATGGCCATTGCTGCGGCTATGGCCGATGTCCATGGAAAAACTGTCGTCGGAGGCGGTGACTCGGTTTCTGCAGTTCAAAAATCTGGATTTGCATCCAAGATGACTCATATTTCCACTGGTGGTGGCGCAAGCTTAGAGTTTCTTGAGGGCAAAATTCTTCCAGGGATTAAAGTTCTCTTGAAGTGATGATTCATGAAAAGGATGACGACTGATGGCTAGAAAAAAGCTCCTTGCTGGTAACTGGAAAATGCACAAGACGCGTGCGGAAGCGTCAGAATTTTTTCAATCGTTCACAAAGCTCCTTGGCAACGTCGGCGATGTGACAAGGTCAGTGGAGGTCGGATTTGGCGTGCCGCCCACATTGTTTGATACTTGCCTCGCAAAGTCACAAGGGACAGGTGTCAAAATTTTGGCGCAAAACTGTCACTATGAGACCCACGGCGCGTTTACAGGTGAAATTTCGGTGCCCCAGCTTTTGGATGCTCACCTCCAAGGGTCCATCATTGGCCACAGTGAGCGCCGACAGTATTACAATGAAACCAACGAAGCCGTTGGCAAAAAATGGAATGTCCTTGTAAAGGCCGGACTTTTGCCGATTGTTTGCGTAGGTGAGACACGACAAGAGCGCGAAGCGGGAAAGACTCTTGATGTGGTCAAAACTCAAATTGATGAAGCTTTGAAATTTGTTTCAGATGAAGCCCGATCAAAAGAATTTGTGATAGCGTACGAGCCCGTCTGGGCCATCGGCACAGGACTGACGGCCACACCTGAGCAAGCTGAAGATGTACACAAGGTGATTCGTGATTTGTTAACGAGAACCTTTGGTGAGGCGCGCTCGTCCACTATTAAAATTCTTTACGGCGGCAGTATGAACGCCGCCAACTGCAAAGATCTGTTGTCGAAGCCAAACATCGACGGCGGCCTAGTCGGCGGCGCGTCACTTAAGCCAGAAGATTTTGCGTCGATGGTCCTAACGGCAAAAGGGCTTTCTTAGGGTCATTTTTATTCCATTTACCCGAGCCAGCAGACTCCGTGGCTTGCCGTTTTAGGGGGGTGCGAGGTCATCACGGCCTCATGCCTTGCTGGGTAAGTTTTGCTATCATAGAGCTCGCAATTAAAAAGACATCGACTTCAGCGGTGTTTTTATTAGGAGAAAGCCATGAATCTTTTCATAAGATTATTTTCGCTGGTGTTAGCGGTCATAGTCGCCCTTGTGCCGCAGAGGGCGTCGGCGTGTATTTATTTTAACGCAAAAATAAAGCCAAGCACCTTCCAAGAAAATGACCGCGAGGCCTTGTTATTTCATGACGGGGAAGCAGCCAACTTGATTTTAAAAACTGGATTTTCCGGAAAGCTTCCTTCAAAGATTGCATGGGTCTTTCCGGTGCCAAGTAAGCCTATTGACTATAAAGTGACGTCATTTCGAATTTTTAAAACACTAAATGCCTACATTGAGCCGAACTATGAGGGACGTTCTCCTGCCGCTCCGAGACTTGGCGCTCTAAAATCAATGAAAAGTGACGGCATCAAGGTACACGAGGCGACTCAAGTTGGTCAGTATGAAATTATTCCCATCGAGATCTTATCTGAATCAAGTGGTGGCGAGCTAAATGACTGGCTTAAGAGTCAGGGTTTTAACGCAAGTCCTCCAGAAATTCAAAGACCCTACCTTAAAAAAGGTGCATTTTTTCTTGCGATTAGGGCGGACTTGTCAGGGACTATCTCGGAAATTGAGCCTTTGTGGATTCGCTATAAATCAGACCAATTAAGTTTTCCGCTGCGCTTTACTCACGACTACCGATCCTTCAATCTCAAAGTCTATTTTCTAACGACTCAAGCGAAAATAACATCATTACCAACAGGTCGGGGTTGGGATGATGCGCCAAAAGGACGAATCGTATTGGATAAACTGGACCGCTTTACGGACTATCCCTACACCGACGCAAATGGAAAGTTTTCGGTGTCTCCAGGTTATGACAAATTTGAGTCGCTGATGAGTCTATTAATCGAGTTTCGCGATAATCCTGCCGTGGCCAAATTTCTTGATCAAAAAGAATTGGTTCTCAAGAGAATTATGATCAAAGGCGTGAACTTAGATAAAAATTCAAACGTCCTGCGAACTAAAAATCTGAAATCAGACCCTTCGGATTAGCTAAGACACACAATAACGACGCCGTTAGGTTAACGAACTTAGCAGCGCTTCTTTGCAGCGCTCACAAAATACCAAGCGTTGGTTTTGCCTCCTGGTTATGCCAGTTAAGGACTTTAAGCCGGCTGAGGGTGTCTTTGTACCAGGCAAGATTTGGGAGGTCCTGCTTAAGAAGACTTGTCATGGCGACATCACCACTTCCGTCCCAGCCTGCTGATTTACCTATCAGTGATGCTGGCAACGGACAAAACTCACGTAAAACTCCTTCGAGCTTAAACCCACATTTTTCATTAACGCGTTGACTAGCAGTATTTTTAGTATCAAATCCACACTGGACGCGAGAAAGCCCCAAGTAACTAAAGCAGTATGCCGTCAAGGCCTTAGTGACTTCGGTACATAATCCTTGGCCTGCAATCGATGACCTAACCCAGTAACCAATTTCAAGGCACTGAGGATTTAAAGATCTTGGATGAAGTCCGCAGCCACCTAAAAATTTCTTGCCGTCCGGCGCAAAGATGCCAAAACCAAAATCCTTCTCAGCCCAATATTTGTGGTGATTTTGGATGATACGCTGCTTCTGTCCGTCAACCGTCTGAGGAAAATGCGACCAGGGCATAAATTTTCTTAGGTCCGAAAGACTTTCTTCGACAGCCATTATGATTTCTGGCGCATCCAATAATTCAAGGGGGCGCAAGATGATGTGTTCAAAACCGCTGATTGACTGATTCAGAAGTAACTCGATCTTTAATGCTGGAGTGTCGAGTGAGATTTGCTGGTTCTGAGTCATGAGGGCCTCGCGTCTATGTTTGGGCATTGCAGTTATAGGTTAATCAGGATCTAATCATGAGAGGATTTTGCAGGCGACTATACTTAGCAAGTTGTTTAAGTATTTTAGGGTTGAGGAGGCTTTATGGCAAGCATTGAACCATTTCAAATAACGGTTTTGTCTGGTAAGAAAATTGACTTCAGGTCTTTGCATGCAGGCGATGAAGAAACTTTTTTAAAGTTTCTAGCGCGTATCCCCCATGAGTCATTCCACACCAATCAGTATATTGGCATAAAGAAGCTCTCGCCAGACGAGGTGAAGGTTAGGATTGAAAAAATCAAAGCTGATCCAGTCACTTTAGATATTGGAGCTTTTGACGGACCCAGGCTCATCGGATTTCTAAATTTTCGCAAAGACTACCCAGATCACCCATGGCAGCAGCACCTCGGACGATTTGGTATGATGGTCCTAAAAGACTACTGGGGATTAGGCATTGGAAAGAGACTTCTAGAGACGTTTGAGCCCCATGCTGTGACTTGCGGCATCAAAAAAATTGAAGCAGAGGTTCGCGTAGCAAATGAGCGAGGTGTGTCACTTTACAAAAACGCTGGCTATCAAATTGAAGGACGGCGCACGAAAGCGGTCAAAATTGAAGGAGAATGGGGGGACGAGTATTACATCGCGAAGTTTCTTGATAAAAAAACTCAGCAATGGAATTTACCAACCTTAGAGACAAGTCGTCTAATCTTAAGGCCTTTAACGATAGCGGACGCTGAAAATATTTACGCTTACGCCAAGAACCCCAATGTCAGCAGATTTACGCTTTGGGAGCCACATGCTTCTGCTAAAGATAGCCTTTGCTATATCAATGACTATGCATTTAGGTACTACCAAGAAGGAATACCAGAGCCATTTGGCGTTGAGCTTAAAAGTGAACCAGGCCGAGTCATTGGCACCGCTGGATGTCGCTGGGTCTCAATGGAAGCCAAATCCATGGAGCTAGCTTACGCGCTAGATGAGCAGTATTGGGGCAAAGGGCTTATGCCTGAGGCATGCCAGGCGGTCATAGACTACTGTTTTACTGCATTTTCACTTAAACGAATTCAGGGACGGTGCAAAAAGGAGAATTTGGCCTCAGCCCGAATAATGCAAAAGATCGGCATGAGTTATGAGGGCACATTAAGTTCGGCTATTTTTCATCGTAACAGGCATTGGGATATGTGTTACTACGCCTTGATAAGGTAAAGGGATTTTCGAATCAAGGGCTAACTACGAGTTGATCCCCTTCCTTCCAAGATTCAAATGCCTGCCAAGCTTTTGCGACTTTTTCTACCTGACGATCTTTTTTTCCTTTCCCGCGCACCTTAGGTATGGCGGGAAGTAGTCCGAAGTTGGCGTTCATGGGCGAGTAATCACCAAGTGGTCCAATGGTAATGTAATTGACGAGAGATCCAAGCATCGTGTCAGAGGGAGGATTTGAAAAAGTCTCACCTTTCATTTTTGCAGCCGCGTGGCGGCCAGCAATGAGACCAATGCCAGCGGATTCAGTATAGCCTTCAACGCCGGTGATTTGGCCGGCAAGAAAGACTCTAGAATTTGACTTAAATGAAAGATCCCTAGCTAATGCGTCAGGGCCTTTGATGTAGGTATTGCGGTGAACAGATCCAAATCTAAGAAATTCTGCCGTCTCAAGTCCTGGAACCATTTTAAAAACCCGAGCCTGCTCAGGCCACTTCATCTTGGTCTGAAATCCCACCATCGAAAACATGGTGGCATCGACGTTTTCTTTTCGGAGTTGAATATTGGCATGA
The DNA here is from genome assembly GCA_945897695.1 of Pseudobacteriovorax antillogorgiicola. Taxonomy (GTDB): domain Bacteria; phylum Bdellovibrionota_B; class Oligoflexia; order Oligoflexales; family RGVZ01; genus CAMDKS01. The sequence continues at coordinate 8,358 of CAMDGW010000001.1, forward strand.
GGCCAGCGTCCAGTCCTCGGGTCCGTAAGCCCTACAGGTTTCATGGGGCCAAAGCGTAACGTTTCCCGACCACGTTCAATCATGACTTCAATAGGAAGACAGCTTTCAAAATATTTTACTTCTTCAAACTCATGCAGTGGCATTTTTTCGGCTGCGGTGACGGCATCGAGAAAATCATTATATTCTTTTTCGTTCATGGGCAGGTTTAGATAGTCACCACCATCTTCACCTTTTTGCCAGCGATCAGCCATAAAGCCCTTCGACATATCGATGGACTCAGCATCAAGCACAGGGGCAATAGCGTCATAAAAATGAAGTCTTTTAGCCCCTCCTGCAAGCTCGAGAACTTTTTGGGCAAGTTCATCGGACGTGAGGGGTCCAGTGGCAATGATCCAAAGTTCATTATTTTTTATCAGTTCCTCTTCCGAGGGAATCGTTGTCACTTCCTCATGAACTCTTGTGAGCAGTCCAGACGATTCGAGGGCTTGTGTGATGGCAGCAGAAAATATTTCACGATTCACCGCCAATGCTTGACCTGCAGGGACCCGGGCCTGAAGCCCTGATTTGATCACGAGGCTATCGAGGGCAAGCATTTCACGTTTTAAAAGACCAGGGGCCGAGTCATCGGCCATAGATTTAAGGCTATTGCTACAGACGAGTTCCGCCAGATCTCCGGTCTGATGGGCGGGCGTCATTTTTACAGGCCGCATCTCATGGAGCGTTACATGAATTCCCTGACGAATGACCTGCCAAGCAGCTTCAGATCCGGCAAGGCCTCCTCCAACCACGTGAATTCTCATGAAATCTCCCTTCACAAAGCCCAAGATGACGTATCTCGTCGGGCGGTGTATCACATAAAAAATAGGCTTTCAAAACAAAGAGCGCGTTGCTAGGCTCAGCTTGTACAAATTCGAGCTATTATTGTCTTAGACCCAGGGAGCACTCCGCAGTGCCTGAAGTTTTAAGCGAGACATTTCATCTAGAAAAAAGCTTTTGCTCGCGAAGGGCTAAAGACCTAATTGAAGACGGCCTCAAGGCGGCGAGTCAGGGGCTCTATGATAGGGCAACGCGCCGATTCAAAGACAGCATGCGCCTTGAGAGATCTGCGGAAGCTTTGACCTACTGGGCTTGGGTAGAGTCGTCGAAAGGTAATCTTCACGTGGCGGCTCATCTTTGTCGGGAGGCGCTTCGAATCGATCATGAATTTGGAAATGCTGCTAACGACCTGGGATCCTACCTTGCAGCCTTGGGTGACACTTCCGGCGCGATTACTTATTTTGAACGCGCAAAAAAATCAGAGCGTTATAGCTCTAGGCATTTCCCCTACATGAATTTGGGCCGGATTTATCTGGATCGTCGTGAGTATTGGAAGGCTTTCAAAGAGTACCGCGAGGCAAATAAAATCTGCCCTGATGATCAAAACATCAGGGCAGCATTGAGCGAAATAGAGAAGTATATTATTTAATCAGTTTGGCTTGTCGTCACGAATCTGATCCGACACGAGGCCCAGAAGCTGGCTGGAGACGCAGATGATGTCTTTAGCTTGGCAGCCTTCACTTTGAAGTTGCTTAAAGATGGCATCAGCCAGGCTGCGGACAGCCTTATCGTTTAGGTTCTGGGTTGCAGATGAGGTTGATTTTGGTGCTTGAGCATTCATAGACATAAGAAATCCTCCGTTGGTGAGCTGGCGATTCCACTGGGCTAAGCCGCGTACTAATGACGGCTTTTCTGCTCAGTCGTTTACCGCTCCATGTCTTTAATGATACAAGGAATGTACCAGATGCTCAGGCTGATGTTAAGACGTTAGTGATCATGCTAATTTTTATTAAATTCAGTAATTTCATATGGTTATTTATTTTCCAAAGAAAATTTAGAGCGATACCTGTAACTAAAAAGACACAATGCTAGTGGATAAAGTCTGTCACCAATAAGCCACGCCGTAACCTAACCGCTTGCAATCATTCAGGGAAAAACCTTTCATGCTAAAAGACTCCGTTCGCACCTTGGGTCTGCTCCCTCAAAACACTCTAAGTTATGCCGTTGGGGTCGTGGTGCGCGTGAGCCTTCCAGCTCCCTTGCAAGAGCTGATCAACAAGGCATTTGTCAAACTTTTTAAGATCAACATGAGCGAGGCTGAACGGCCGCTCACCGCATACAGGTCCATCGAAGATATTTTCACCAGAGCACTGAAACCAAATCAGCGCACCGTCGAGGGGGCCTACGTTTCCTCTGCAGACGGGGTCCTTGAGATGTCAAGGCCAGCCGTCTCCGGTGATGAGGCCATTCAGGCCAAAGGAATCACCTACTCGCTGTCAGAGCTTGTGTTTGGCAAAGCCCAAAAGGCGTTTGCGGCCAAATGGTATACGACCGTTTATTTGGCGCCCCACAACTATCACCGGGTACACGCTCCGTTTGCGGGTCGAGTGACGGGGCTGCGCTATATCCCTGGAAGGCTATGGCCTGTAAATCGTCCAGCGGTTCAAGCTGTAAGTCAGCTTTTTTGCCGCAACGAACGTCTCGTGTTTGATTTTGAACTCGAAGGTGGTGGCAAAGCCTGGGTGGTCATGGTCGGCGCTTTTAACGTGGGCCGGATGTCGACTCCCATTAAGCCTGATTTTGTCACCAATGCCGTTTACTCCCTTCTCCATATGGCGCCAAAACCTCTTGAGTTGGCAATCTCGCAGCCAATTGGCATCAAAGCCGGGGAAGAGATTGGTACGTTTATGCTTGGCTCGACGACAGTTGTCGTCTTAGATGAGAAGGCCTTTGAGAGGCTAAAGCCCCGAGATATTCATCAGTCTCAGAAAGTATCTATGGGTCAAGGTTTGTCACAGTAGCTGTGGTCTGCGATACTAACGTGATAGGTTTTTTGCCATTGATTCCCCGGAGGCGCGTAAATCCGTGATTGAAGAAAATGCTCCCCACACCAAAATGGTCTGGTCGTTCTCAAGCCAGGTTCTTGATGAAGCTTTAGCTCGCCGTATTGCAAATGAGAAAGTCACGGCACTTCGCCTTGTGTTTCATGGTGATGCCGAAGATCGTATTCCAAAGTTTATTGAGCAATTTCGTCGTGCCCGCAGCCCTCATGCAGCAGAGCAGGCCTCGATCATGGTGGATTTATCATATGGAGCTCGCGCACAACTGGCCGACCTGCAGGAGCCAACCGAAGTGCAGTTTGGCGAAAAGCTCACGATGTCACCCGTTTCAGCCAAGGCCGACACACGCTTTAAGGTGCAAGTCCGTTATTGGGACGGCCTCTTCCGAGAGGGGGCAATGGTCTATATGGGCTATGGCCACGTCGTTTTAAAAGTGAAATCCCTCAGCAAAAACCAAGTGGAACTGGACGTCATCCAAGGTGGCACAGTTTATCCGAATATGGAGATTCATATCCCAGAAACGCGCGCCAAACGCGGTCTCGATAGTATCGAGGACAAACATCTTCAAAAAATTTGTGATCTGCATGTTGAGTACTTAGTGCTTCCTGGAATTACTGACCCTCAGGAAGTTCAGACCTTTCAAAACCGCATTGAAAAAATGACAAAAGATCCTCCGTGGCTCATTTTAAGAATTGATTCCATCGATGCTTATAAACGCCTTGATGACCTCTTGCCTGTTGTCGATGGAATTCTCATTAGTCGTCGTGAGCTCGCGTTGACAACTAATCCGGTTACCATTCCCATGCTTACCAAAGAGATCAATCAGAAGGCTGACGATTACGCAAAGATTGTTTTGACGGCAAGTGAAATGCTTGGCTCCATGCGTCGCGGCCCCACGCCAACGAGAGCAGAAGTTAGTGACATTGCGAACGCTATTAATGACGGAAGTGATGCTTTGGTGCTTTCGGAGGAGGTGGCTCACGGGCCATTTGCTGTCCAGGCATTAGAGGTGATGGGGCGGATCATCGAAGACACCGAAAAGCGCAGCGCTGAAGAGCTTAACTGGATGAAGCTAACGCCTTCAATCGAAACAGAAATGGATGCAATTGCCTACAACGCCTACCTCACCGCAGAACGAGTGAGAGCAAAAGCCATTGTCTGTGTCACCAAAGAAGGAAATACGGCACTTAGACTTGCTAGCTACCGAGCTCCTGTGCCCGTCATCGCCGTTACTTTTAGTGATCGCGTCGCAAGGAAACTTTCTTTGGCTCGCGGTGTCCAGTCTTTGGTATTACGTATGGATCCCAATATCGGGGAAGTGCTGCCGATCGTTAACGATCAGCTCGTTCGGCAAAGCTGGCTCAAGCCTGGAGATAAAATTGTTTTCGTATCGATTACGTTGTCTTCAGTGAGTGCCAGAGGAAGTAACCTCTTTACCGTACAACGGCTTCAGTGATTTGGTTGCTTGCTGGACGTGGTAATCCTGATAACCCAAGACTTTGTGGAGAACTTTTGATGCCAACAAAGATTCTACTCATGGTATTTCTTGGTGTTTTTTCCAATAGGGCCTTGGCTCAGGCCTTAGCGCCTCCCAGGGGGCCTGTAAGTTCTGAGCATGATGAAGTTCCATTATCACCTCCGCCACCATTTAAGGGCTCGGCAGGGCCAGGGATGAAAAAATTTGGTCAGCCAGCACCTGTGCAAGGGTTTTATGGCCTTCTTGACCTTAAACACACGGTAAATGATTACTTTTCCGAAGGTGGCAACCGCGTAAGGCGAGATCCAGCGCTGCATGCCAAGCTTCGGATCGGTGGAAAGTTTTACGGTGAGACACTTGACGTTAGTGCAGGCTTTGGTGGTACCAAGCTGCCAGCGTCTCAGCGTGTTTATCAAAACCGTCCAGACGTGATGGTCGATGTCTATCCAATCAAAGGGCGATTGGTAAACCTGATGGTTTACGGCAATGCAATGTTTCCTGTGCGATCAACTGATCTCGATCCCACCGAGTTTTCAGATGGAGACCGTTATGATCAAGACTACCGCCGTGCTATGGATGCTACCATTTTAACGGCCGGCGCAGCGACCAATCTTAAACTTGAGACCTATACAAAATTCGGGCGGTTTTTTGCTAGAGTGGGTGCCGATGCATGGACCAGAATGTATTCAAAGCCTCTTTATATCGAAGAAGGTGATGGGTCGCGAGAGTTGGGCCTAGTTGACCAAACTGCTCCTGCAATCACTCGTCGCTTTGAAGATCGCGCCATGCGCTACGTGCATCAGCAATCGGGGGCCATCGGCTATTCTCCGACCTTCTTGCCAAGGCTTGAAGCTGAGGTTGCCGGATATTCTGAGTCTCGCTATCTGCCGAAATACTCATTCAGAGACGAGAGCGCCTCGTGGGACTATGTCTACGAGCCAGAGCGTGTATCGTTCACCAGATTTAAGGTCGCAATGGATTTGACGTCATCCACTACGATTTCCAATGAGCTTTATTATTTACGCAATGGATTTTTTGCCGAAGATCGCATAAACCAAGAGAGGCGCTTTAAAAACATATTGCGCCTTGCGATTAAGCTTTAATCGACGTTGGGTCAAATGGCATCGGATCTTTTTATTGAAATTGAGCATAAGTTTATCGTCGGCAGCGACTTTGACCAGGTTGGTTTTCAGAAAAAACTTGCCAGCCTCTCACCTGGTCGGCAGTCGAAAGTTTCGGTGCGAGACACGTATTTTGTTCTGGGCCATGATCAACGCCACATTTATCGACACAGATTTGACAAAGAAATTCAGCAGCTAACCGTGAAGTCGGTGGAGTCCGATACGGCTGTCAGGACTGAAATTAATTTGCCTATCGACCAGTCGAAAGGCGATCAAGGGGCCGCAGTGACAGCCTTTATGAAGGCCCTGGGTGCCGTCTGGTCAGGTGTTCTTGCCAAAGACATACAGGTCGCCTACTTTGACGACTGCGAGATTGTGTTTTACCGCGCCTCCAATGGAAATGATGCGGTATATTGTGTTGAATTTGAGGCTCTGAATCCTGTTTCCGTCGATGAGGGTCTTAAGGTTTTGGCGCGCTATGAAAGTAAGCTTGGTTTTAATCCAGACAATAGAGACGGCCGGAGTTTATTTGAATTGCTCCTGATGAGCAGAGCTCCAGCCGAGATTCAGTCAATGTTTTTAATGAGATGAATGTCATAGGACGTTTAGCAGGAGGTGTTATGGGACTCAAAGATCGCATTCAAGAAGACATTAAAACGGCTATGAAAAGTAAGGACGCGGCGCGACTAAGTGTGCTCCGGATGGTGATGGCAGACATCAAAAATCGCCAAGCCCAGGTGAACCTGCGTGAAGAACTGGCTGAAGACGAGGTGCTGAAGGTTGTTAGCGCTTATCAAAAAAAACTGACAAAAAGCCTTGAAGAATATCCTGCTGGCGATGCTCGCAATGCTCTTCTAGGAGAGATCAAAGTTGTCGAAGAGTACCTTCCGAAGAAGGCCTCTGAAGACGAAACTCGGGCAGCAGTTGACAAAGTTTTAGCGGCAACAGCCGATCGAAATATGGGAAGCATCATGAAGCTTGTGATGGCGGAATTGAATGGAGCAGGGGACGGACGTTTGGTAAGTCAGCTAATTAAAGATAAAATATCATAAATTTCCGGTTATTGTGCTCCCCACCGGGGGAGTTTTCTTTTTTGTGAATGCTGTAATTTCTTAAATTTTCCCAAAAATTCTAGCCACAAGATTTCTGTCAGGAGTTCTTGTGGCTATTTTATTAGGTCAAACTAACGTCAGTCGTGCCATACGGGATATAATAAAAGAGTGAAATTGTGTTGATCCGCTTCAAAACGGCTCATGAAAAAAAAGCTTTGACCGATAACCAAATAGTGTTGAGTTGAGATTTTTTTGCGAAGACAAGAATTTGATTATGAAGAAGAACTTCAAAATTAAAAATTCAGCAGCCAAATTGCTTCTACTGGCTCTTTGTGCGCAGCCGTTGTCTTTATTAGCGGCGAATGCCGACTGGCTTGCAATCGAGCTGGATACAATATCATTAAGAGAAGATCCGTCGGCAGCGCGAATGGTCGGCGACAAATTTTTTGAAGACTCCGTCTCAGCAGTTATCGACTTTTCGCAAAGCATTCGATCTGCAATAAGCGCAGATGGTTCAAAGAATCAAGACCGCCATAGTGCAGTTTTCTCCGATAAGCCTTTGCCTGCGGACGCGTGGATGAAAAATATCCCTAAAGCGCAGATCATTACAAACTCTTTGGCCTTGAATCCAGGACAGCACAAAATTCGTTGCCACCTTGAAAAAGTATCTTCAAAAATTTCTTGTAATGATTCCAAGAAAACTGTGATTCAGTCGGCATCGACAACTTCACAACCCGTGATTGCCTTTTACAACAAAACTATCAGTGATCAACTGGCTCGCCAAAGCAAGCTGCCCTCAAAAAATTCTACAGCCATTGTTCAAGAGAAAGTTCTCAGTTCGCCAAGTGGTGAAGACATCGTACTCGTGGAAAAAAACGAGGGCCTTGTTGGAGTTGTGGGAGATCTGATTGAGTTTGAAGCTCCTTTGATGGCACGTCGAGTGTCGCTAAGTCCAAAGATGAAAGATCGCGAATGGTCTCTTTTTGTGAGAGATAACGCGGCCATTAATTGGGATGAAACAAGCAAACGTCTAACAGCCTTGAAGGCAGGGGACTCAGAACTATTTGTCGTCACGCCTGGACGCATTAGTATTATCAAGTTACACGTCAAAGGCGCGCAAGCGGTATCGACATCATTGGTGGCTGCGGCCAAGAGTCAGAAAAATTCTGGCTTTGAAGTTTCGTCGTCTCTAGCAAGTCTTGATGGACTAGATTATGCAGCGACGCGAGGTTCATGGAGCGGCAGCCACGGCGGCATTAGCTCAACAGCGCCTGATCTTGCGGTTTCAGATGAGGTGGCTCAGCTCGGCCACTCTGGAGTGTCGAGTTCATCAGCTTTTGCCCGAGCTAAATCAAAAGTGTCCTTTGTTCCCGTGACAATAAAAGTCATAGACGATCGTTCACTTCCTGGGGGGGCCAATTTTCCACTCAGCGGAATCCGCGTCAAAATAGCTGGCACTGAGTTCAGCGAGCTGACAAACGCTCGTGGTGAAATTGAAGTGCGAGATGTCCCGATTGGTGCCCGATTGTTATTGGATTTATCGGATGAACGCAGTCATATCATGCCACAGATGTCAGAGTTGTACGTGGCAGCTGATGCGAACACAGGCAAAATACCTACGGCCACCGTCATTGCTCGAAGATTTGCCTCTCTTGATCTTGCCGCAAGGTCGGTGGGCGTTGTGCAAGATATGAGGAAATCAAGCTTTTGCGGATCTCTCGCCAATGGAGCCTTGCCAGCTTCAGGATATACAGTCAGTGTGGATGTTGCCGCAACTGGGCCCTTTTATTTCAATCATCTTGGATTTGCGGATGTGCGCGCAGGTTTGACCAGTTATGACGGGCGTTTTTGTTTCTTTAATGTCGAACCTGGTCCAGTTACTGTTGGGATTCGAGCTCAAAACTCAAGTGACGTTCTATCCACAGTTGTTGGCGCAGTTGCCAGTCGTCATCTAGAAGAGCGGTTTAATTTAGCCGACGCGAAGTTTTTATCTGCAAATTTGGCAGCAGTGGCCGCAGCAAATGAGCAGCTGGGTGCTGATTCCGTGCGTGCCAACCGTCACGACTTGGTTGAATCGGGAGATGTTTACGCGGTGGGAAGTGGAGACATGATGGTTCCTCTTGATGACGGACGCCTGACCACACCGTCGCCTGTGCTTCCATTTAAAGGCCGAGTCTTGACTGTAACAAGTTCCACTGATTTTGAGACGACCGTGCAAACGCTATCGTCAGACGGTGCAAACGTAGGCCAGGTTCTAAAGATGGTACCCAACGGATTTGTAAATGACATGTCCTACTTTGCGCATACGACCCATAGCCCGGATCTTGGGAGTGTTGTTGTGGAGCATGGTCATCTTGGAGGTCAGGGACAGCAATCAGTAAAAATGCGACTCATAGATCCGTTTGGACGTGACGCTGGTGATGGTTGGTATTTTGCCGACCAGCCTGTATCAAAAGCCGTCTTTTTCAATGTCGCACCAGGAATCTACTCGTTGATTATTGAAACAGATACCGGGCACTGGATTGCTGCCGATACAGTGATTGTCTACAGCGAATCAGTTTCGTTTGCAAAAACAGGAAATAACGTCGAACGACGCGTTATCCCGCGAGCAAGTACTTCAGTGGAGTAGCGAGATTTTCTCGTTAATTTCGTGCTCTTGTGAACTAGATCTCAATAAATTTTGAAAGTTCAACAGTCTGTCCTGGCTTTAGTTTTCTTTCTATTTCCAGAACAAGGTGAAGTGCACCTTCTGCAAAAAGTGACCGGCTAAAAGCGCGGTGGGAGATAGCCAGTTCTTCTGAATCACTAATAAATCTGATTGAATGCTCACCTACAACGCCGCCGCCACGCACTGCATGTATGCAGACCGTGTTGTTAGATCTTTTACCTTTGCGCTCAAAAATAATTTTCAACCCTGGGTTCGCTTTTTGAATGACGTTCGCCAGAAACAATGCCGTACCACTTGGAGCATCTACTTTCATGCGGTGATGTGTTTCAATGATCTCGATGTCAAAACCTGCGGGGCAAAGAGCTTTGACAGCAACTTGGGAAAGTCGTGCCATCGTGGCTACTCCAAGGCTCGTGTTTCCTGCTATGAGAACACGATGCCGACCTTTCTTGGCAGCATTCGCAAGAGCAGTCTTATCGCGCTCAGACAGGCCTGTTGTCCCGATCAGTACGGTTTTCTCCTCAGCTAGAGCGAGTGCCTTGATGATTGTTGCGGTGCCCTTTGGAGAACTGAAGTCAATCACAACATCTGCTCCCTGAATCACGGCAGCTAAAGCCTTGGACGAATATTTAAGAACAGCCGTGTGGCTTTCATCGAAGGCTTTGATCTCTTTTTCATCGACCGTTGCGGCGAGCAATAGATGCTGATGTTCTGATAGGGCCTCGGTTAGCTGCTGTCCCATACGACCGCTGGCACCGTGAATCAAGCAACCAAGACGCTGAGTCGAGGTTTTTTTAGCACTCTTTGTCATCATTTTTCCTTATTTTTGCATGACACTTTTTAGGTCATCGCGTGCAGTTAAAATGGTCTTTTTGATAAACGCATAATTCTCTTCAGAAACAGGAGCCAGTGGAGCTCGGAGTATGTTTTTACCAAGATCGAATATTTCAAGAGCAGCTTTTAAGGGGCACGGATTGGTCTCGCAGAAGAGAGCATCAATAGCCGGAAGCAATGCTTTATGGATCGAAAGAGCTTTATGGTTTTGCTGGCCGTTATAGGCCTTAGTGAGTGCGACCATTGCTTCTGGAAAAATATTGGATACAACACTGATAACGCCCACGCCACCGACCGCTAGGCTTGCAAGATAAGTGGGATCATCACCACTAAGAATGGCTGCTTTTGATGAGTTAACAACCCGACTATAAAGTGCAATATCTCCACTTGCCTCCTTAACCGCTACGACGTTCTTAATTGAGGTCAAGGTTGCAATCGCAGTATGAGATAAGCTTTGTGCCGTGCGTCCTGGTACATGGTAGAGGCAAAGGGGTACATTGACGCTGTCAGCAATCATTTGGTAGTGGAGTTTTAAGCCAGAAAGACTTGGCTTATTGTATGGTGGAGTTACGATTAAAAGACTATCGGCACCAGCTTCAACGCAGAGTTTTGAAAGCTCGATACTCTGCGCCGTATTGTTTCCTCCGCTGCCTGCCATGACTCGCACAGTGGCAGGCAGTATTGCGCGAGCTTTTCTGACGAGTGAGATTTTTTCTTGTACTGTTAGAGTAGGGGATTCGCCTGTAGTTCCGCTAATGACGATACCCGAGATGCCCCCCTCGGCTTGTTGAGCTAAATGCTTTTCAAAAGAGGTCCAATCGATTGCTCCACTTTCCGAAAATGGTGTGGCAATGGCTGTCCATACACCCGAAAAACTAGCGTTGCTCATAATTATTTTTTGTCCTTGCTGATGATCGATTTAGGTTGGGCTGAATTTTCGAATGCGTTCTTGGACGGCTGCTCTTTGAATGGGATTGCCGGCCGAGGTTCGGTGAGATCTGATAATATATTGGTCTTAACGCCGCACGAACCAATTAAAAACCCAAGCAGAAGGCATGACAGAGGGGCGGAGAAGGGTACGGCGACGTTGAGTGCTTTACGAATTTTTTTTGCGGCCTCCATGAAGCGCGCCTTTTGGTCTGATCCGCCTGGGGTAGCGGTTAGACTGTCGGATGTCAGGGTTGCTGCAAACAATAATGTCTCTTCTTTGAGTTGAGGATTTATTTTTTTAAGTTCTGCGGCAATGAGAAGGCTAGGAAGAGCGTTGTGAGAGCGGCAGTACCGCATAAGATCATGGGCAGCAGTTGATGCCTCGTTTGCACTTGCTCCACTTTGAATGAGATTACAGGCCACGGCACGTTCGACATCAGATGACAGAAGCTCCATACCGCCCAGCTTTTCCTTTGGAGCTAGTGATTCGGCGAAAAGTTTTGCTGCATGGTTCATCCGTTGATTCAAGATGAAAAGCTCGTGCAAAAATCCAAGCCTTCTGGTTTCCCAGACGTGAAGATTAGAGCTAACTTCAAATCTAATTCCCGAAAGATGCTGGCATTCGGCGGCGAGAATTTCGCAGTCTGCCTCGAGCTCTTTCATTTTCCCAATACTTGATGTGTTTTCGCGAAGTCCAGCAATAATCTGGACGATGCTTGACGACATCTCATCAAAAGCGTTGATGATTTTCCTTATAGCTCGTTGTTCCGTGCGACAATAGCTAAGTGTCTCGGTCTCCAGTCCGCTAAAACCTACCTGAAGTGCAACCCGATGTTCTGCATCATGTTGTTTTCCGCTGGTGTCGAGAATATCTGCTGGTCGCATTAAAGAAAGTTCATGGATTACAGACTTTAATTCGCTTGCTGTGTCATGAAGAGTTTTTGCAGCGTTATAAAGCACCGAGGGGAAAAGTTCTCGTCGCGATGACATTCCTGGCACCGCTGCCACAAAAGGCCGATTCATAAAAAGCTCAGCCTTCTTTAGGGTTTGATCAGCCCAAGAGGCTAGGGACGCGCAGCTTTCTGCGAGAATATTGCGCGTGGATATCCTCATATGGTTCCAGGCAAATCCTATGGTCCCGTAGCGAGCAGTAAGAATGCTTATAAATTCCGCATCATGCTCTGCCAATAAAGGTAAAACAGATGATTGGGTGCTTGCTAGCTGCGGCGTGATGGCTGCCAGCGAAAATTTTAGATTTTCAACGGAGCGATCAGAAATCAGACCTTCAGATGCGAGCGCCGAGGCGTATGAGGTTAGAAGATCGATGGTTGCCGCATTGTCGAGTTTTAAGAAGGTCGTCCAGTCCTGCATGATCAAACCTCTTTTTAGTAAGCGTGAAGAAAACTGGGCTGGCACCGAAGGATGCCAGCCCAGTTATATGCTATCGTCTTCGACGGGTTTCTGGCGAAATCCCTAGAATTTTATCGCAAAGCTTCCAAGAAGTCCAAAGCCCATCTGTGGATCTACAGCACTAGAGGTCTTCCAAGCCTTTCCTGGAGTTGCAACCGCCGCACCCAGTCCAAGCTCGACTTCACGCTGGTACTGATATGTGTACATCATGTCGAGCTCATATCCGAGACTTGAACCGTAAAAACCAATGGGCCGAGCGGTATCGGTGCCTGAGTTTAAGTAATCAACAACCGAGCCAGGTGCTGTTTCAAGAATACGACCACTAATCGCCTTGATCTCAAAATTGCCAGTTTCCATGTTTTCGTAGCGGTAACCAAGGCTGTATAACGCGGTGTTCATGACGCGCTCTGGGTTGAATACGCCTCCAAGTGCGTATTTTCCAGATTTTGAGCGGCTATTGAAAAACAACATGGCTGGATGGTAATTTTTGTGGAAAGCCATGGCCTGAGCGCGGTTATTTTCACGTTTCGACTCGCCGATGGCCGTATTGCGAGCATCAGAATTAGCTTCATCATAGAAGTAACCATCCGAGTCTCCGGGTGCGTACGCATAATCAGCAAATAGTAAGTGACGACGAAGATTTCCCTCGTTGAATTCTTCTGGTCCTAGCGACGCTCCTGACTTCTGGATTGTGTATTCAAGTTTTCCAGCAACACCCATAGAGTTGATATTGTTGGTGATGATGCCCTCGTCACTGGAACGCTTACCACCCATGGCGACAACAGCAGGATCAGCGGTTTTCCCCAGTCGGAAAATCAATTCGTTTTTGAGGGTAAATTTACCCATGTAAAAGCCCGTATAAAGATCAAAAAACTTCACATCGGTCTTTGCATCGGTAGAAAGAATATTTGAAAAATAGATTCCCACTTGTTTGGCAAAAGATCCCGGGCCCTTTGTCTTGAGATCATCATAGTTGATTCCAAAGAAAAGCTGGTCCATGTCGTCGGAAGCTTCGTCTGTGCCAAACTTACCTGTGATTTTATCAAAATCACTTTGGCGTTTTGCATCGGCGACAGGGCTGTCATACGGGTTGTTCAGCCAGGTGCCGGTTTCCTGGAGTTTATCGACACCAAAGGAAAATCCAAGATCTTGATGTTTCTGCATATTCACATCACAGGTCACACCATCAAAAACGGACGCATCAGTGTCAAATGGTTTTTTCCCGCTATTTAATAAAGCTCCGATACCCACATCACGGCTTCGGCGACCGGCCGTCAATACACAGTAGTTGAAGGCGTATTTTCCGTATGCCTCACGGATGACTGGAATCAGCGAGGAGTAGCCGCTGTCGACTACGCTTTGGTTTCTTCCGTTACACGAGGTGTCTGCAGGTTCACCGGCAGTTGATGAACGTCTAGGTTCACAAGATTTTGGTTTGGCTGAATCTCCTAGAACGAGATTACCTTGATTTTCATTTAGGCCAAGACGAAGGTTGAAGCTTGCGCGATCATTAGCTCGGACTTCACCATTCAAATCAAATGATACTCGCGTGGCCTGATAGAGACCATTACCCTTCTGAAAATCTGGTGCCATGCGCGTTTCGCCAATCAGTCCATAATGACCGTTGCCGTCCAAAAAAAACGCATGTGCGGGAAGAGATGCTAAAAGTCCAAACGCCACGAGTGATGTCGCTGAAAACAAGTGCTTCATATACAAACGCCCCTATGAGTTGCAATTGCTGGGATCTTAACTGTCTTTGGCAGGAAAACGCAACCGATGAACGCCATGACAAGCGCCAGTGGCTTCATTAATTTCAAATAAGATTCCATAAAACCAAAGGTCATTTTTAGCTGGTTCAAAGTTTCTTTTTTCACCAGTACGAAGGCGCTTTACAGCAGCTTCAGGGTCGATGCCAATGACGCTGTCGTAGGGCCCAGTCATGCCCAGATCGGTGACGTAGCCCGTGTAATTCTTAAGAATTCTCTCATCTGCCGTGGGCACGTGACTGTGGGTTCCGTAGACTGCCGATAGACGACCACTCAGATACTGGCCCAGGCCTTGTTTTTCACTTGTAGCCTCGGCGTGTACGTCAAGAAGCCTGACCTTTACATAGGAGGGAATCTGATCAGTCATTTTATCTGCCATGGCAAACGGGCAAGAATTATCACCCTTCATAAAAACTTTGCCGATGAGATTCATGACGGCAACGCGCACGCCGCCTTTTGTCTCAAGAATTCTAAGACCTTTGGATGGATCGTCGACGTTAGACATGTTTGCTGGAAGTACAATTTGAGGATGATCACGGAATTCGTAAACTTCACGTTTATCCATCCAATGATTACCCATGGTGACGCAATCGACGCCGTGGGAGTTTAGAAACTCATCGAAGATTTTACGAGTAATTCCAAAACCACCGGCGGAATTCTCGCCATTAACAATGGTGAAGTCTGGGGTGATGGTTTCTCTTACCCGCTCAAGCCCGACCTGCAATGCATGCCGACCTGGGCGTCCAATGACATCACCAACCGCAAGTATTTTTATCACTTAGCGTAATCCACAAATTTACTTTCACGGATCACAGTAACTTTGACCTGACCAGGGAACGTGAGCTCTTGGCGCATCTTATGGGCAATACTACTTGAAAGATCCATGACCTGCTGATCGTTGACCTGCATAGGATTTACGATGGCATGAACTTCGCGACCTGCCTGGATGACAAACGCTTCGTTGATGCCGCCGAAGTCACGAACGACCTTTTCCATGTCGGCAAGACGTTTGACGTAAGTTTCAAGAATTTCCTTACGGGCACCGGGGCGGTTTGCCGAAAGGCTATTTGCCGCATACAACACGACTGCATAAGGGGTCGCATTATTAAGATCTTCTTGGTGGTGCATGCGGATGGCTTCAACCACTTCGCTTGACTCTTGGAATCGTTGGCAGAAATCTGCGCCGATCTCTGCGTGATGACCTTCAGTCTCCTGGTCAACAGCCTTACCAATATCGTGCAGGAGTCCGCAGCGTTTTGCTTTTTTTACATTAAGGCCCATTTCGCCAGCAATAATTCCACAGATATGGGCAGTTTCAATGCTGTGTTGCAGCACACTTTGCTGACCAGCCGTACGATATTTCAGTTTCCCGAGAGCCATAACAAGTTCTGGGTGAAGGTCAGTGATGCCAGTATCAAAGCTGGCCTGCTCGCCTTGCTCACGAATGACCAAGTCAAATTCGCTCATCACTCGCTTTACGGTTTCATCAATGCGAGCTGGGTGGATTCGGCCGTCGCCAATCAGACGTTCAATCGTGAGTTTTGCAATCTCACGTCGAACGGGATTAAAGCAAGAAATAATGACGGCTTCCGGTGTGTCGTCGATGATCAAGTCGACGCCTGTAGCTTGTTCGATGGCTCGGATGTTGCGACCTTCGCGTCCAATGATTCGCCCCTTCAGGTCCTCGCTCGGCAGAGCGACGACTGTGATGGTCGAGTCACTTACATACTCGCCACTGATGCGCTGAACAGCAAGGCTCACGACGGACTTAGCTCTTTTGTCGGCCTCAGCTTTAGCGTCAGCCTCGATCTGTCTGATCAGCTCTTGGGCGTCTTTTTTGGCCTGACTTTCAAGAGACTTGATGAGTTCGCGCTTAGCCTCGTCTTGCGACATGTTTGCAATGGTCTCAAGCGTTTTTCGGCTATGATCCAAAACAGTTTCACATTCCGCACTTAGTTTCTGATAGTGCTGTTCTTCGGCCTGGGCTTTTTTTGAAGTCGACTCAAGCTCTTGTTCTCTGCGGTCAAGTTGGGACAGTTTCTTCTCAAGAGTCTCTTCTCTCGACTTCAACTTCTGCTCGAGCTTATTAATTTCGCTGCGTCGCTGTTTGGCTTCCTCTTCAAAAGACTGTCGGGATTTGCGACTATCTTCCTTAGCTTCGCGCAAGGCGCCCTTCACCATATCGTCAGCTTCGCGACGCGCCTCATCAAGAACCCGTTGGGATTCATGGCGAGCGTTTTCAAAGGCATGAGTTAATTGTTTTTTATGGAAAAAGAATCCAAGAACAAGCATCCCAATCAAGACGCCTATGACGGCAACAAGAAGCGTGGTCAAATCAATATCCTCCGCGCCAGCCAATCATGGTGACGCTCGCAGTTCATTTGAAAAACACCAAAAACCCATGCGACTTGCGTGGGTTAGATTGTCCATCTTAACCTCAAGCGTGGCGATGGTAAACGGCAAATCGCGTAAAATGGGACAAACAAAGAGGCCCTTCGTTTTTCCCTTTATCCAAAGACCTGCTGGCCGTTGGAGGTTAAACGAAGGACCTTTAACGTCCTAAAGAGTTTTAAGAACCTGATAAATTAGTTCTTTGTGACCACGAACTCAGCGCGACGGTTCTTAGCCCATGCGTCTTCGGTGTGGCCCTGAACAACAGGCTTTTCTTCGCCGTAGCTGATGGTGGAGAGGCGAGCGCCTTCAACGCCAAGCTGGCTTAGGAAGTTTTTGACGGACTGTGCACGACGCTCACCAAGGGCGAGGTTGTATTCGACAGTACCACGCTCATCGCAGTGACCTTCAATCTGAATGACAGCACTTTTCTGAGCTTTAAGACCTTCGGCCAAAGCTGTAAGTGTCGATTGAGCTTCTGGACTTAGGGTGTAGTCGTCAAAGCCAAAATAAATTGGAGCTGTTCTTAGTTCTGCACTGGAGTCACCGCTTGGTGCAGCAGGTGTTTCGCCTCCGGCAGCTGATGCCGATACAGGTTCTGCGGCCTTTTTCTTGTCGTCAGTACAGCTCGTTCCGAGCACGAGAAGAAGGGCGGTGATCGACAACGTGGACTTCAATAGCATCGGGTGTCTCCTCATTTAAGACTCATTGATTTTATCGGACTACATAATCGTCCTGACAAAAGACGATCTACCGCAATCCTTAATGGCAATACTGTGCCTAGCATTACGGAAAAATGCAAGCCCTCCGTAGGCTTAGGTCGTAATGGTGAGCGGTCTCACTTGCCCTTAAGGGCATCAAGAAGTTTGTACTGGATGCCCGAAAAACTCCCAGCTGACATAAAAATAACGGCATCCCCTTCAGCGATGTTTTCAATCATTTTATTAAGAAGATCATCGTTTGATTGAAATGCATAGGCCTTGGCACCGATTTCACCGGCCAACGCGGCTGTGTTCATTCTTTCATCAGCCGGTATGCGCTTATCGTCCGGGCATGGTCCAATGTAAACGGCATCGGCCAGGCCAAGTTTTTTTACATAGTCTTTTTGGAACGTGTTCCTACGGCTTGTCGCATTTTTTGGTTCAAAGGCGACGTGTAGTTTTCGTTTTGGATAAACAGCTTTAAACCCCTCTATCACCAGCCCGACTGCCGTTGGATGGTGCGCAAAGTCTTCAAACACGTCGATATCTCCGGCATGGCCGAGATGGTCAAGTCGGCGGGCAACGCTTTTAAAGGAGACAATAGCGTCAGCAATTTGCTGACCTGTGACTTTTTTTATGAATCCTCCCAAGGCGAGACTTTCAACGGTGGCAATGACTTGAGTCACGTTGGCAAGCATGTGTTTACCTGACAGTGTGGTTTCAATTTTTAGATCGCCTAATGATTTTGTGTGAACCGTTGCCTCCCAAATCTGTGTGCCGCGGGTCTTTTCCCTGGCGGCCCAATGCCCAAGTCTAACGTCGGCAGTATTGTCAAGGCCAGTCGTTGAAACCTTGACCACGCGAGCTTTTGGCGTGATACGGTTAAAGATGTTTTTAACCCTCTGGTCGTCCCAGTTAGCCATGATGGCTCCGCCTTCTGGAACGAGTTTGACGACATTATCAAATTGCGCCTCGATGGCCTCGACGTTGGCGTAAATATCTGCATGATCAAATTCAATGTTATTTATGATCAGTTGGTGAGGGTGGTAGTGGAGAAATTTGGGACCTTTGTCAAAGAAGGCTGTGTCATATTCATCACCTTCGATCACAAATGTGCGGCCACGCCCCAGGCGGAAACTTCTTGGGAAATTATGGGGGATTCCTCCAATAACAAATCCGGGATCTTCGCCAAGTTCGTTTAACACATGCGCAAGTAGGGAAGACGTAGTCGTCTTGCCATGGGTCCCTGTCACGACAACAGAAATTCTTTTTGAAAGAAATTCATCTCCCGTCAGTTTGGGAAAGCTCGTATAGGGCACGCCACTGCGAAGAAGTGCCTCAAGCTCAACGTGGCCTCGAGACAACGCATTGGCAACCACCACCACGTCAGGCTTTTCTGCCGTGAAATTTTCTGCAGAGTAAGGAGTTTTTACCGTAATTTTGAGTTCCTCTAGCATTGTCGACATGGGAGGGTACATGGCGTTGTCACTTCCAATGACATTAAAACCTGCTTCCTGACAAAGGCCAGCAACGGCAGCCATGCCGGTGCCACCAATGCCCATAAAGTAAATTTTTGATCCTTTTTTAAGTTCCATGTGGCTGACCCTTATGTGACAGGTGAACTCATCGTCCACGTAAGTTTTCCATTTCGCACAATTGACTGCGCTCCCATGACCAGTGGAGCATTTGGAGCAATATGACCAAAATCAGGAGACGAAAAAGTAGGGAGCTGATAGCGGCTGTAAATTTCATTGAGAAGAACTGGCGCTGAATCAGTAAGCCCTCCGCCCAGCTCCGTGAACGCTCCGAGGACAAGGCCTTGAACGTCTTTAAGAAGGCCAGATTGTTGCCACTGATTTAGCATCCTGATGACTCGGCCTGGATTTTCGCCAATATCTTCAAAATAAAGGAGGTAGCCAGCGAAACTCCTTGGCAGGTAATTGGTTCCAATTAATGAGGTCAGAACGGACAAACAGCCGCCAAAAAGCAGGCCCTCCGCCTGGGAGGCACTCGAAGCCACAGGAGTGATATTGATACTTCCTGAATTTTTCTGGCCGCGAAGTATCGAAATCAGATCGTCAACGTCGTTAGTGCCAGCCTTTTTCCATGTAACTGTGGCAGGCATAGGGCCATGAATGCTCAGTCGCCCAGTTTTTGTGTAAAGGGCTGACTGGGCTGCACAGACGTCACTAAAGCCGATGATTGGCTTTATTTTCGCTTTGGTTATTTGCTCCCAAGGCACAAAATCAAGTAAGTCACTGGCTCCGTAGCCACCACGGGCCCAGAGAACGGCGTCACTTTCGTCTTCTAGTAAAGCCTGATTCAGAGCCTTTGATCGATCAGTCAAATTGCCGGCAGTCCACGTCCAGTCAGAATTTGGGGTCATTTCGTCAAATAGTATTTTAAATCCTGCGGCTTCCAGTTCCTTGATACGTTCAGCCAGCAGGCCCTCGCGGTCCATGCTTGATGCTTTTATGATCCGTATGGTTCTCACGTCCATGTGAAAACAAGTCTCCCAAAGAATGGCCATTTTGTGAAATAATGGCGCCTAGTTGTTAATGGGCCGCAATGACGACCCAGGCCCCTCATTGTACCAAAACTGGATCCAATTCATGGCATATAAATTTGATTGTCGATTTTTCAATGGCTATAAGCCCTGTCAATTTAAGCGACCTTGTGATGGTTGCGGTGAATATCAGCCCGTAAAGACGAGAGTCGCTATCGTATCTTTAGAGGCCCTGGGGGCAGTTCTTAGGTCAACGGTGCTGCTTGAGCCCATTCGAAAAAAATATCCGAATGCCCATGTTACATGGATTACCTATCCATCCGCTAAGGCGTTACTTGAAAATAATCATGAGATTGATCGCTTGCTTTTAGTCGATGGCAAAAACAGTCAACTATTTGACCACCTGGAATTTGATGTTTTGATGGCTGTCGATAAAAGTCTGGAAGCTGGTTCTCTTGCTGAGCGGATTAAAGCTAAGACTAAACTGGGCTTTGGCCTCTCGCCGGAGGGTTATATCCGGCCCTTCAACGGCGAGGCTCATTATCAGTATGATGTTGGTCTTGATGATCATTTAAAATTTAAAGTTAACCAAAAGGCTGAAACGCAACAGATAACTGAGTCAATGGCCATGCCGTGGACCAGAAGTGAATATATTTTAGATTTAACAGAAAGCGAAAAAACAGAAGTCAAGCGCCGAAGGTCCCAGATCCTGCAGCCGGGGACAAAAGGTATTATTGGATATAACACCGGATGTAGTCTGTTATTTCCCTACAAGAAATTTACGGTAGAGCGAGCCATAGAAGTTATTGGCGAGTGGCGAAGACGATTTCCAGACTACACCGTTGCCCTTCTGGGCGGTCGGGAAGATACGGAGCGGCAGGCCCAAATGAAAGCTGCGTTTATCAATGATTCTAGAGTGGTCAATACGCCCACAGCCGACGGCCTTCGCAGCGGAATGCTTTGGATGGATACGGCCGATATGGTGCTCTCAGGTTGTTCGCTTGGTATGCACATTGCGATTGCTCTAAGAAAACACGTCATCGCGTGGTTTGGCGTGAGCTGTCTTCAAGAAGTAGACCTCTATGAACGTGGCATTCGAATACAGTCGGATGTTACTTGTTCGCCTTGCTGGCGAAAGTCTTGCACCAACGAACCCAAGTGCTATGACCGTGTTGAGCCAAAACTAGTTGCCGATGAAACCGCTAAGATACTTCTGGAGCTAAAGTTATGACAGCACAGCATGTGAAGCTAACTTCTGGTTTTATACGTGATGCCCTTCGTGGCAAGGCAAAAATAATTGCTCCTAAGTTTGACGACGGAAGAGCCATTCACAAAGTCTCAACAGACTCGCGCAGCGTAAGCCATGGCGACCTCTTTGTTGCACTAAAAGGTGATGCTTTTGACGGCCATGATTTTATTACCCAAGCGGTCCAGAACGGTTCGACCGCAGTTATTTGCGAAAAATATCCAGCCGATGCAACCCAAGACGGGGTTGATATCTTTCTCGTCGAAAACTCGCTGGAAAGCTTTAGAATTCTTGCTAGGCATTGGCGCGAGGTTATCGACCCTACGGTAATAGCCGTGGCAGGAAGTGTGGGAAAGACAACGACCAAAGACTTGCTTGCCGCAATTTTATCGGCCAAATACAAAAATCTTGTTTGGACCAAAGGAAGTCAAAATGGCTTTGTAGGTCTGCCTATAACTTTGATGGACATAAAGCCAGATACTGAGGCTGCTGTCATTGAAGTCGGTATCGATGCACCTGGGGCCATGATTCAGCATATTGACCTGGTACGACCTGAGGTTGCTTTGGTTACAGCTATCTCCGAAGAGCACCTTGAATGGCTGAAAGATTTAGAGACCATTGCTCGAGAAGAAAATCTCATCTTGGAAGAAACCGCTCAAGCGGGCGGAACGAGTGTTATCAATCTCGATGACCCCTGGATTAAGCCATTGATGCATACGATCAAATCCCAAGGAAAGGTTGGATTTACCTTAGGTGGCGTTGCTGGGCCTCACACTGTCGCAGGGCGATTTAAGGGAAATACTCTTACTGTAGAGGGAATAGGTCGACAGTCATTTGCCATAACCTGCCCACTACCGGGCGAACACAATGCAAGAAACCTACTTGGAGCCATTACCGTAGCCTTGGTGCTTGGCGTGACAGTTGATGAAATTGAAGAGGGTCTTGCAGGCTTTGTCTCAAGCGGGGGACGCAGTCAGCTGGAGACCTTGGCCACTGGTGGCCAGGTGCTCTGTGATTTCTATAATGCTAATCCTGCCAGTATGAGGGCTGCCTTTCAGGTGGCAAAAGAAAGCCGCCGTAAAAATGGCACACTTTGGCTGTGTCTAGGTGACATGAAAGAGCTGGGCTCAGCTGAGGAATCTCTTCACAGAGCGCTTGCAGGTGACATCGCCGCCCTCGGCGCAGAGGTCAAGGTACTTTTGTACGGTGACCGTATGAAATGGCTTGGCTCTGAGCTTCGCAAGGTGCACCCCAATATTAATCTAAAGGAATTTGATCAGATTGAACCTATGGCCGAGGAAATTCGGACGCATTTTAAATCAGAAGATTTCGCGCTGATCAAAGGCTCAAGATCAATGCGGATGGAAAAAGTTTGGGAGCGCCTAAAAGTTTAAATAGGCTTTTTCTATTGAGAACCTTGATATAAAAATTCAAGCCAACCGCGATATCTAGTCGCCGCAATCCAGTCTGGAGTGTTGTCTTCAGGGATTAAACCGGATAGAACTTTTTCTTTGGCAAGACTTTGTCCTTTTATGGGTAGAAATAAATACTGATTTAAGTCGCTTGAAATAGGCCATGGACTTGTTTCGAAAATTGGTCTGTCAAAGAAAGCCGGATCGGCTGAGATGCCAGAAATTTCTGCTAAAAATGGAGCGATTTGGCTTTGTGCCGTAAAATTTGAAACTACGGGGGCCAATGCCCCGCGGTCTCTTAGGTCCTCAATGATGCCGCCTGTCAATGTCATCGAAACGTGCGAAAGAAGTCTTTGATAACGATTCGTGTCACTGCCATATGGGTTTTTCCAAGAGGGCTCGAGGTTGCCGTGATCTCCGACGACTATCAAGACCGACTGCTCCCACAGGTTTTTCTCTTTTAGGTTGCCAATAAAAAGATCGAGTGATTCATCAAGATATTTTACGGTCCGGTGAGAATCGTGAGCTGCAATAAAGTTTTTGGTATCCAAGGTGGCGTCACTGGGAACTGTCCAGGGGACGTGATTACTAACAGTCAAAATCATAGGCAAAAGGAGCTTAACACCCGGCTCTTTTGAGGATTCTTGTAATATAGCAGCGGAACGATCAAATAATGCCAAGTCACTCACGCCCCAGCCAGTTGAAGGAGTGCCTTCTGGAAAATCTGACTTTGTCAGAAATCTACTGACGCCTTGATGAGTCCAAAACAGTAATTGACTATCAAATCGGCTATCGCCACCATGAAGCCAAAGGGCCTTAAACTCAGGACGGCTGCGGACTAAGGCAGGTAAACATTTCACTTTGGCATCAGGAAAAGATCTCATGAGGGATGTGTCGGTGGCTGATGGTGTGCTGCACCAAACAGACTCTTGCCCGCCGCGAGTCACCGGTCCTGAACTGTATAAATTTGTAAATTTAACCCCTTGCTCCTGCAAAGAGTCGATCGCTGGAGTTAAACTCGTCTGATCGGAAGACCTTGGACCGGTGTCAGCTTCTCGAAGTGACTCCACCAAAATAACTCCGATGATTGCTGGCTTACCTGGCTTTGCACGTCTCGCGACCTCCCGCCGGATCACGTCCGTAAATGAATTATCTTCACCAATGTGTCTTGCATAAAGAAGACTATTTTGAGCCGTGACCTGGGAAAACACCTTAATCTCCTCTTGAGAGAGGCGTTTGATCTGGGGCTTTTTGCGCCAGTTGGTATAAAGTGCTTCAAGGTAGTTTGTTTGAAGTGGTTCAATGATAAACCAGTTCACTCTCCACCTGATGTTGGCGGCGTGAGCGCCTACTGCTACAAGCAAAGTGGCCGCCATAAGCATTGAAACGTTTCTTTTCTTCTTCTTGTAGGATTTGGCCGACCATGTCCAATAGGCAAGTCCCGCCGCCAAGGCAAAAATCACCGCTGACGATGGGTGAAATAAACTAGATCCATTGGCGGATAAAAACGAGTTGTCACCCATGTAGGTCAAATGGAATGGAATGATCTGAAATTTAAAAAACTCAACATAGTTTTGATGAGCTGCAGTTAAGACACCCCATAAGATAATCCAAATAGTTGCGATATACTTTTGTGCATGACGCACTGGTTTTTGAGGAAAATACTCAAAAATCCAAAAAGGCAAAGATAGAAGGGTTGCCATCCACAGGTCGCTTAAAAAGCCCGTGATTCCCTCCTGCCACCACGGCCCAGCCTTCGGTCCGTATTGCTCAGATAGAAATGACCAGGCCTCAATGCGGTGTAGGAAAAACACCAGAAGCAATGAAATCAGTATTTTGACTGTCCGAATCATGTAGTTAAGATAACATAGCTGTGACTGCATAAAAAGCGAGGACGTCACCATCACGGAACATAAAAAAAAACTAGAAATTGAAGGAATGACCTGTGCTGGGTGTGCCTCGAAAATTACATCTGCCCTGCAGCGGGATCGACGAGTTTCTTCCGCTGTTATTGATTTTGCAACAAGATCAGGGGTGATTGAAGGCGAAATCAGTGAGCAGGAAATAGAAAGAATCGTCAACTCTGTTGGCTATAGAATTTCTTCATTTGGTCAGTTACAGGCCGAGACAAAAAAAAGTGCAGATCAGCTAAGTGCGGAGGTAAGGCGGCTAATTCCAGCCACTTTTCTTGCCGCTCCAGTGGTTTTAGTGGCCATGGGGCCTTGGAATGTTCCTTACGGAGCCTGGATTCAGTTATCACTCACCACAGTATTTATGCTTGGCCCGGCGTCTGGATTTTTTATCCGGGCTATAAAGCAAATAAGGCATGGATTTGTGACGATGGATACCTTGGTTGCCCTTGGTATTGGGAGTGCCTGGAGTGCTTCGCTGGTGATGATGGCCTCAGGCCATAGCGAACATTTATATTTTGAGTCGGGCGTTATGATCGGATTTTTTATTTTGTTGGGTAAGACTTTGGAAGATCAGGCGCGCAGAAAATCTATTGGCGAAGTTGATCGTCTTGTTCGACTGAGGCCCAGAAATGTTTGGCGTGTTGGCCCATCTGGTCTTCCAGAAGAGGTACCAGTTGCAAATGTCTCTGTTGGTGAACAAATTTATCTAAGACCTGGAGATATGCTTGCCTTAGATGGCACCGTAGTTCAGGAAGCTGCGAGCTTTGATGAATCAATTATTACTGGGGAAAGTGTGCCAGTGGTTCGTTCCATGGGGGACGCGGTCCCTTCCGGAGCGATCAATGCAGGGGCTACTGGCGTCACCATGAAGGTGACGGGTATCGGCAAGAATACGACGGTTGAAAAAATTATCCAGCTTATTGAAGACGCAAGACTTTCAAGGCCTCCGATACAAAAACTTGCTGATCAGATCTCTAATATTTTTGTCCCGGTTGTGATTGCATTGGCGGTGTTGACCTTTCTTTACTGGTGGCTACTAGGGGGACTTGACGTCACAGAAGGTCTTATGATTGGCCTCAGTGTTCTGGTCGTGGCTTGCCCCTGCGCATTAGGTCTTGCAACACCTGTGGCCTGGGTTGCTGGTCTTGGTCGGGCGGCACGGGCTGGTGTTTTGGTGAGATCTTATGAGGCCCTTGAGACATTGCGTCGAGCAAATGCGGTTATATTTGACAAGACGGGAACGCTGACCGAAGGGCGACCAACGGTCATTAACGTGATCGGCTCAGATGAGCTGGCGCCTGAATTTTCATACGCCGCACTGCTTTCAACGTTGTCCCATTCAAGTCATCCCCTATCGAGAGCCATGGCTCACCACATTCGTGAGCTCCCGCTAATTTTGGACCCCCCTTTAAGTAAGCTCATTGAGGAGAGACCCGGCCAAGGCGTGATTTGTGAAATCAAGCTCAATCCAAAACATGTGATCAAATATGGTAGGCCTGAATTTGTGGTGCAAGAAATTCCACAGCAGTGGCTTAAGTCTCTAAGTTCGGGAAATCCCACGGTCGCAGTTTCTTTGGACGAAAAACCGCTATTTATTTTTGAATTGAAAGATGCCATGAGGCCCGATGCCCAGCAGTCATTGGCTAGGATTCGGGCCCGCGGTTTTGAAATCTATGTTGCATCTGGTGATAAAGACTCCGTTGTGGATGGCTTAAGACTCCTGCTGCCAGAAGTGACTTCGTTCAAAGGTCGCATGACACCAGAGTCTAAAAAAGATCTGGTCCAATCTCTCCAAAAAACTGGAAAAGTAGTCGCTTTTGTAGGAGACGGTATTAACGATGCTCCTGCCCTTGCTGCGGCTTATATTGGCATATCCATGGGAACCGGAACAGACGTGGCCGCGCATAGTGCAGGCCTCGTGCTTCAAAGGCCAGGGCTTTTGCCACTTTTAGACGCAATTGATCTCTCGTCGCGAATCACGAAAATCATCAAAGAGAACTTTTTTTGGGCATTTTTTTATAACGTAGCAGCCATTCCCATTGCGATGATGGGATACATTACACCCATGTGGGCTGCAGCTGCCATGGCCTTATCTAGTGTTTCGGTTGTTACTAATGCTTTAAGGCTGAGACGTTGAAAATCCAGGTAGATTGATAAACCACCCGTTCAACAGAGCCTCTCCCACATCGGCGCAGCAGGCTTTGGCTCCCGCAGCTAACATTTCTTTGGCTGTATTTTGTGTGAGTACGCCGATCGGATACATTCCTGCTCTAACAGCGGCCCTAAGTCCGTGAGGGCTGTCTTCAAACACCATGACTTGCGGGTGACTCAGGACAGAAACTCCAAGAGCCTTTGCACATTTTAAAAAAACATCTGGTTCAGGCTTTGGTCGAGCCACGTCGTCAACTCCGAACTTGATCTCCACCGACAGTCCGCAGCGCTCGAGGGTGTTTTCAATAAAAGATCTTGGTGCATTACTTGCAATTCCAAATGGAAGACCGTTTTTTTTTAGCCATGTGAACGTTTCTGAAATGCCAGGAAGTAGCTGAATGGTCTGAAAGTTTTGGCGCAGAGCTTCGCGCTTGAGATCTGCTAGTTGTTCTTTGAGTTCAGGACGTCCAACCCGCGTTACGAGAATATCAGCAATCGCGATGGTGGATCGACCCGCAAGTCCTGTTGTGTCAGTAAGCTCTTCTTGGAAAAGCTCCATGAAAGCTATTTGCCATGCCTTAAGGTGAACAGATAAGCTATCTACAACGACTCCGTCAAAATCAAAAATAACTCCGGCAGGAGATAGGGTACTTTTCATGCCATTTAGATCCTCATCAATAAAAAAAATTACCCGCTTCCTGGTCATTTTCACATTAATCTGCGTTCCCGTCGACCAGTGGTCAAAAGCTATGAGCCACGAGTCTTTCCTGATTCACGAAGATGCTTCTGATACGACAATCTACCAAGGAAAGCGATTTGAAGTTTTAAGCGTGGGAGATGACAAAGCTTGGATGACTTTAAATTTAACTTACGTGAGAAATCACGGGGCCTCATGGGGTCTGATGAGAGAACTTCCAAATGCTTTCCGTCGTGTGGTTTTACTTTCCCTGGGCCTCATTTTTTCAATGCTGCTTTGTTTGGCAGCCATAAAATTTGACGAAAATGGGAGTAGTAGCCTGGCGGCCGCCCTTGTGCTCATGGTTGCTGGATCTTTCGGCAACCTGATTGACCGTGTCCGCCTGGGTTACGTGATTGACTTCATCACGGTAAGGGGCGCACTTGGCAGCAAAACTTGGGCGCTGCCAACCTTTAATGTCGCTGATATGATTATAGTTATTAGCTTATTTTTGGTAATCACCATGGCGTCTAAAAAAAAGAACACAGTTTGACCTCATGAATTACTGATCTCAAGTCGACCGAACTGATAGAATAATAAGTCTGAGACAACTCACCCAAGACTTGGGTTTTAGCTGCCGGATTTCTATGACCATTCGCCTCATTAGTTCGAAAACGATTCTCCTGACTTCTGGTTTGATTTTCCTGGGACAGGCGGGACTTTCGGCAGATTTTCCAGAGGTGATTTATAAGGCGATGGATGAATCTGACTCTCAGATGGCAAGCCTTGAAACGTCGCTCAAATCCTCAGAGATGGCGGCAATGGCAAGCGACGAAGAGCGAGCTGTTTTTGCTTTTTCTAAGGGTCTTAGACTTCTAGAAAGTGATTCCAAAGCTGCTACGAAGGCGTTTGATGCTGCAAAAAAAATCGTTCCAGAAAAATCTCCTTTTCATGCTTTGATTTCGATCTATCAGGGTCAGGCAACGCTCTCGCCAAAAAATGCCCTCGAAATTTTAAGTAAGTTAAAACTAATCTCTAAGCGCCAATCCAACACTCAGTACTGGCGGCCTGAGCAATTTAACTTGATGCTCGAGATATTGATGGTGTTAAAAAGTGACGCACTTCTTGCGAAAACGTGGTCAGAGATGGAGTCTAGAATCAGACCAGCCCAGCGCAGTGATGATCTCGCAAGGAAGGTCGCAAACTACATCGAATTACGCCGCATTCATTCGAAATCAAATCTCATCCCTATTGTCGAATCACTGGCGGCCTCGTATCCACATGCAGATACGGCCCGCTGGGCTTTTCAAAAGCTACAGTCACTGACGTGCGAACGTAAAGACCCGTACGTCTTCAGTTTACCATTGATTAGCCGACTTGCGGGTAATACGAATCTGGACGAAGGTCTTAAATTTTTTCTGATTGAGCTCACCAAAGGGCCCGTCAGAACGATGGCAGGTCAGGTAAAGCAATTTGATACCAGTGAGCGTCTTGAATACCTCGTACAGATAAGGTTTTGGCATGAAGCGCGAAGACTGGCCGAAGAGCAATTAGACTCGGTTAAAGTGAGCGAGTCGTCAGAAGGAAAAATTCGCCTGGCGCGCGCGCTCAACATACTCGGCCAAATCCAGGTGAAACAAGGTGACTTTGAATCTGCTGCAAAGACCTGGAGCCTTTACCTGGTAAAGTTTGGCGGCCAGACGGACTGGAGACCTGCGACTGAAAACTTAGCAGACAGCCTTTCAAGGTTAAGGCTTCATGCAGTGGCAGCAAAGATGTATGAGGTTCTTGCGCAGTCGCCGTCTTCTGATCCTATTTTGAAGTGGCATCATTTCTGGAACATATATCTTTCAGGAAGCCTTAAAGAAGCTTTAGTATTACTTGATCGACCTGGCTATGTCCCTCAAAGAGATCGCGGCACTGAAGGTGGACTTGACTATTGGCGGGCAAAAATTCTCGAAAAGATCGGCCAAACCGCCGAGGCAGATACACTCTACAAAAAGATTCTCATGAACCATGGTGACAATTTTTATTCGTTAATGGTTCAAGCAAGAAAGCCAAAGTTACTTGAAAGTACGAGAGCACCAAACAGCAGCATCAGCACGGTGTCATTTGAAGAAAGTAATGAATCAAATGGATTTCAACCAGCGAACGATATACCTGTAACGGAACTGCAGAAGCCAGCCATGGCAGAATCGGACGCCCGAACGGTGGTGGCATTAAAAAAATGGGGTCAACCACAGATCGCTCGCCGAATTTTCCGCTTACTGCCGACCGTCAATCAAAGAAATGGCCAAAGCACTTGGGTAGAGTCATTTAAAATGGCTCTAGACCTTAGAGATTTCAGTTACGGATTGAAAGCACCGTCAGTTCCGGACTCACCACTTAGGGCGATTCCGAATTCTGCCCTCCATTTGGAAGAGCACATGAGTAAGTACTCTTCAGACTGGAAGATGCTCTACCCGTATGCTTACCGCGACGCTGTTGAGACGTTTGGGGCGGTGGCTGCTATTGATCCGTTTTTGGTTCTTGGCGTCATGCGCGCTGAGAGCGTCTATGATGTTGATGCAAGAAGTATTGTCGGTGCCCGTGGGCTTATGCAAATCATGCCGTTTACGGCAGTCAGAATTGCACGCATGATGGCTGATGGTCGATTTGAATTGCCCGACCTCCATCGTCCAGAGGTAAATATCGGCTATGGAGCTTATTATTTGCGAAAGCTTGCTGATTACTACAAAGGAAACAATCTTTTGGCCGTGGCTGCCTATAACGGTGGGCCGGTTTCGGTAGATCGTTGGGTGCAAGCATACGGAAATCTTGAAGCTGACGAATTTGTGGAGACGATTCCATTTCGGGAAACACGACGCTACGTCAAATCGGTGCTTAGGAATTTTAATCAATATAAGAATGTTTGGCAGCAATCCAAGGCACTTGCAGATCTCCCAAAGGTGCCCTCAGAGCTGGATGGCGGCGAAATATTCTAATTAATTGGTGCCACCCGACTGTATTCATAGAGCGCGGCTGGTCACTTTACAACCGACGCTGGTGATTCCACCCGCTCATTCGACACTAATTTTAGTACATGGCCTTTGATGAGCGTTTCAAAGTAACCAACTCATCATCGTCGCATCATATATTTTGAACGATCTTTCACGCGGAAGACTATGACGCAAAGCTTGGGCCATCGTCATTGACGAGTATGGCGGAACAGCAGGAATCATCACTCTGGAGGACATACTTGAAGAAATCGTCG
>CAMDGW010000002.1 GCA_945897695.1 Pseudobacteriovorax antillogorgiicola
GTCCTAGAACCCACGTGTGGCTCGTATCGGGAATTTTGGCGTCAAACTCCTACTGAATTCAAAAAAAGCACTGAAGTTTAAAATTCAAGGAATGATTTACCCGTGCGAGCCATCTGCCTCATGAAATTAAAGCCTTTTTTATCGATTGATTGATCCCAAAATCATGAGGCTTTTTGATTTCGATAGTCGGTCGGGGTCATTTTAAATTCACCCAGGAAGGCCTTGTTAAAGGGAGCCAGGGATGCAAAGCCAGATTCGAGTGCCAGGGCAAAGACCTTATCTTTAGCCCTTGATGGGTCCTTTAAAAGGCCAGCGACATGCTTAATGCGATATTTATTGACGAAATTGTTGAAGTTCTCAAAGCCCAAGTGCTGGTTAATCAACTGCCTGAGCTGGTGCTCTGGGAGATTCATTTTTGAGGCGACGTCACCAATGGATAACTTCTGGGATAGATAGACTTTTTCATGCTCAAAGAGGTTAAGAAGAGCTTTAACATGTTGGTTTTTTAAGGTTTGTTGCTCATTCTGGATCTTTTCCTGGGCAAGCTGGTGTTCGGGGGATTGGTTAACGCCACCCTCCCGCCCCCAGACAATTTCCCAAAATTCGCGCCGAACAAGTGTAGCGTTTAAGACAAAAAACGTAATCATTAGGGCCGTCGCCTCGACGGCTCGAAGGGGCATTCGATATGACGCGCCCTTACTGGCAATAGATGTGAATACACCAATGCCAAGGACGTAGCATGCGAGTAACGCGGAAATGATGACGCGCATATTGCGGCGCACAGAAATAAGATCATCACGGTAGTGGCGCCAGAGAGATGCCGCGGCCATAAGTGTCATTAACGTATTTGCTGAAACTAAAAGCGCGGGTAGTGGGGCCGGTAATGGCTGTCCTGCCATTAGAGTCCAAACACAAAGTATGGCCATGACCGCTGCAGAAACAATAAATGGCTTTGGAGAGTCTTCGGGAGCAAAGAATTCACGGGAGGCATTGAATAGTGCTAAAGGGGTAAGGAGGTTTAAGATAAAGGCTGGCCAAAACAGAGCCGCGTCATTGGGAATTATATAAATAAACAAATAGCACTTCACGGTGGCAAGGACTGCTAGGGCCGCCAGAGTTTTTCTTACGTCGCGAAATCGAGACCAGATAATAAAGACCCAGAAGGTCAATAGACCCACGGCTGCGGATTTAAGCGATAGTGCTAAGTCAGAGATCGGTATCATTTAAACATGTTAACTCTTATCGAATGTTGGTGACAAGTTTTATGGATCCGGTGTAACGGGCTTGAGCGGGAGCTTGCGGCGATCAAGAAAAAACTAACGGCGTAATCTTTTAGATTTGCGCAATTCACTTCAACGTAAGCGGTAGCGCCTAAATATTTTGCTCGACACTGCTTAATAAGTCCTTCGGGCATGATTGATATATGGATTTCACGCTAAGGCAGTACTGTGTGTGCTCCATCAATTTGGGGAAGATGGATTTTTGGGCGCCACGAGTAACGGCTTTCATATAGATTGGAATTAGAGTCAGATCAGCCCAGGAAAATGCATGGCCAATGGCAAAAGGCGACTCTTTAAATAGCAGTTTATCGTGCAAGAGATGCAAATCAGATATTGCCACCGAAACAAGACTGCCATTAACATTGAAGATCCTGAAATATCTGATGACTTCCAGTGGGGGATTGTATGAGCAGCTCAAAGCAAAAGGGAACAAAAGCCCCTAAAAAATCTCCAGCCCATAAAAAAGTATCCGCCAAGCAAAAAAAATCATCCCTAAAAGAAAAATCTTCTGAAACAGCGATCACGAGCATGCTCCATGAGTCACGCGTATTCAACCCTCCAAAGGCTTTAGCTAAAAACGCCCTTATCGGGTCTGAGCAGCAATACAAAAAGATGTGGAATGAGTCTGTTAAGAATCCCGATAAATTTTGGGGCAAGCAGGCGAAGGAAAACCTAGAGTGGATCAAACCGTTCAAGAAAGTACTAAACTGGAAACCTCCCTATGCCAAATGGTTTGAAGATGGAAAGCTGAATGTTTCTGTTAATTGTTTGGATCGCCACTGCCGATCGGAGCGTCGTAATAAGGCTGCATTGATTTGGGAGGGAGAACCTGGAGATAGCCGCGTTCTGACCTATAACGACCTCCTGCGAGAGGTCTCAAAATGTGCAAATGCATTAAGAGCTTTGGGAGTAAAAGCAGGTAATCGGGTTGCTATCTATATGCCTATGATTCCTGAAATTACGATTGCCATGCTGGCCTGCACTCGGATTGGAGCGATGCATACCGTGATTTTTGGCGGTTTCTCAAGCGAAGCCCTTGCAGATCGCTGTAATGATTCACAATCGTCAGTGATTATTACAGCGGATGGAGGTTACCGCAAGGGCTCCTCAGTTCCTCTCAAAAAAAACGTAGACATGGCACTTGAAAAAACAACCTCCGTGAAAAACGTAATTGTTGTCAAGCGCACTGGAGAAAATGTCTCGATGAAGCAAAATCGGGATCACTGGTGGCATGACCTGGTAAATCCACAAAGCGGTATCTGTGAGCCCTACGCTGCCGATTCAGAGCATCCCTTATTTTTACTTTACACCTCAGGAAGTACAGGAAAACCTAAGGGTATCCTGCATACCACAGGAGGTTACCTACTTGGTGCTACAGTCTCTTACAAATATGTGTTCGATCTGAAAGAGACTGATACGTACTGGTGTACAGCCGACGCTGGATGGGTGACGGGCCACAGCTACATAGTCTATGGACCATTGTCCAATGGCGCCACAACCGTAATGTATGAGGGTGCGCCAAATTATCCCGACTGGGGGCGCATTTGGAGTATCATCGAAAAACATCATGTTTCTATTCTCTATACGGCACCAACAGCGATAAGGGCCTGCATTCGCGCTGGTAACGAATGGCCTAAGAAATACAATTTGAAATCTCTTCGTCTACTTGGAAGTGTGGGCGAACCGATCAATCCCGAGGCTTGGATCTGGTATCAGGAAGTCATTGGTGAAAAACGCTGTCCGATTGTTGATACTTGGTGGCAAACCGAAACTGGTGGAATGATGATCACACCGATTCCCGGTGCGATTCCACAAATTCCCGGGTCTGCGACCAGACCATTTTTTGGCATTGACGCCGAAATAGTCGATAAAAACGGTAAGCCTGTGCCGCAAGGCGCGGGAGGATTTCTGGTCATCAAAAAACCTTGGCCGAGCATGCTGCGGACGATCTGGGGCGATGATGAACGTTTTAAGGCAGCCTATTGGTCACAAGTACCTGGCGTTTACTTCACTGGTGACGGTGCTCGTCAGGATAAGAAAGGCAACTTCTGGATCATGGGTCGTATAGATGACGTCCTTAATGTTTCGGGACATCGTCTAAGCACCATGGAAATTGAAAGCGCACTTGTCAGCTATGACATTGTGGCTGAGGCGGCAGTTGTCGGACGTCCCGATGATCTCAAAGGAGAAGGCATTGTTTGTTTCGTAACCTTGAAGTCAGGAACTAAACCTTCACCAGAAATCAAAGAAAAGTTGAGTAAACATGTCGTTGGGCAAATAGGTGCGCTCGCGCGCCCTGATGAAATTCGTTTTGCAGACGCTCTACCTAAAACTAGATCCGGAAAAATTATGCGACGTCTATTAAGAGACATCGCCGCTGGTAAACAGTCAACTCAGGACACAACTACGCTTGAAGATTTCAGCGTCCTGGCTTCCTTGCGCCAGGACGAGGATTAAGACGCGAGTCACTTAGGTAAGTGACGCCATATCGATCACGAATCGGTACCGCACATCACTGCGCAACACTCGCTCGTAGGCGTCATTAACTTTGGTGATGGGGATCTTTTCGATCTCGCAGGCTATTTCATGCTTACCGCAAAAATCTAGCATCTCTTGAGTCTCTTTAATCCCACCAATCAGCGATCCTGCAAGACTTCTGCGCCCCATAATCAATGGAAATGGGTGTATAACCATGCCCTTTTCCGGAACACCAACGAGAACCATTTGACCATCGATTTTCAAAAGACCTAAATACGAATTCAAATCAAGGTCAGCGGATACGGTATTAATAATTAAATCAAATGACTTCTGAAGCTTCTTAAATGTCGTTTCGTCAGAAGTAGCATAGAAGTCCTTTGCCCCCATTCTTAAGCCATCATCCCTCTTCTTTAGAGTTTGGCTTAAAACAGTTACATCAGCACCCATGGCACTTGCCAATTTCACACCCATGTGTCCAAGACCACCAAGACCGACGATAGCCACTTTTTTTCCAGGACCACATTTCCAATGGCGAAGAGGCGAATAAAGAGTAATTCCCGCACAAAGAAGTGGCGCCGCCTTGTCCAAGGGCAAGTTGGCTGGGATTTTTAAAACATAATTTTCATCTACGACAATATGATTCGAGTAACCGCCGTATGTCGGTGTTTTACCGTCACGCTCAAGTCCGTTGTAGGTCCCGGTCATACCACCATCACAGTATTGCTCTAGCCCCGCTTCGCAAGATGAACATTTCCTGCATGAGTCTACAAAACATCCGACCCCCACCCGATCACCAACCTTATATTTGCTGACCGCAGATCCAACTTTTGTGACAACTCCTGCAATCTCATGACCAGGAACCATTGGAAAAATTGAGCCGCCCCATTCATCACGAGCCTGATGAATATCCGAGTGACAGATCCCACAAAACTTGATGTCAATTGCAACATCATGAGGACCTGATTCACGTCGCTGAAACGAAAATGGAGCCAACGGTGATTTTGCTGATTTGGCACCATAAGCAAGCGTATTTCTCATAAGATCATAACTCCTCTTTTGAACCAGGTTTCAGCTCAGAGTTTAGGTTGATTATAAATTTGGGTCAAATTTATTTAGTCCGGGTAAAAACCATAATGAAAACATCACAACTCTGCCCCTTATGAGGCACCGTCCAGGGCTCTAGACGGTCTATCCACCCATAGCGATTCATGGCATGGACAAATTCCTGGATATACGGACGACCTGGATCAGCCACAACACATTGAGCGTCTGGCGTTGCCAACTGAGAAACCATCTTAGCGAATGTTTCCACCAAGGACCGCTCATACAACACGTCACTTGCAATGATCCATTCAAACTTTTCTGCAAATCCAGGAATGTCATCAGAGGCCACAAATCTCAGGTGGCAAGGCTCATTGTGGCCAACATTCATCTTCAAAAAGTTAGGAACATTAGGATGATTGTCAACCACAGTACACTTGGCGCCAGACTTCGATGCAATAATTGACGGAACCGCCAAGCCACAGCCGAGCTCCACCATGGATTTACCATAGATTTGTCTGAGAATTTTGAGTTGCCCTAAAAATCCAGCGAGAGCGGAGGCCGACGGCCAAATCACACCGAAATAAGGTGCAAGTTTTTCGATGTCATATTCATCGCGGCCATTTGCCTCCAACCAATGAAAGACCTGATCAATAGCTTTTTCAACATTGGACAAGGTTGTCATTTTTAGGGCTCTGTCCCCAAGTGGCCAGATTCCAGTCACAAGCTCATATTGAAGCTCTGTAATCGGATGATCCCGCAAAGATGAGGGCAACAACATCTCGACCGGCATAAATCACCAGACACGCGCCCAAACAGCTTTCAGGTATCGACTTTCTGGAACATTCACCAAGTGCGGGTGATCTCCGGCAGCACCACTGACCTTGAAGATCTGGACCTGACGTTGCGCCTGGAACGCACCGCGGCGAATGGACTCAAGAAACTCCTCTTCACTGACTAGCCCTGTACAAGAGAAAGTTACAAATAGGCCGCCCGGTTTCACAACTTGGATCGCCTGGCGATTCATATCACAATATTTTTTTAGAGCCTGCTCAACGGCTTCTTTGCTACGAGTTTGTTTAGCCGGATCAAGAATCACGGCATCCCAAGTCTGTTTTTTTGCAGCAGCCTCTCGTAACCACGGAAACAGATCGGCATGAACAAACTTGATGGGCGCGTTATTTAACTTGCCATTCTTCTCAGCTAACTCGATTACTTCTTCATCAAGATCGAGCCCAGTGACTTCGCTCGCACCGCCCATTGCTTTTGCATAAACCGCAAATCCACCGCTGTTACAGCAAATATCCAAAACACGACCACCGCGCGTCATATCTGCTAAGAACTTACGATTGTCACGTTGATCACAGAAAAATCCTGTTTTATGTTTGGAGCCAGGCGCGACTCGAAATTTCAAACCATGTTCTTCGATTACCGTTGGTTCCGGTACTTTTGGGCTTCTAATATCGATCGATTCCTGCTTTTGGACATGCTCTTCTGCAAAGAAGTAAATCGTCGCATTCGGAAAGAATTTTCGCAGAGCAGACTCAATAACTTTGTGGAGGCGGTACATACCGCTTGAAAAGTACTCGATTACCAGCATGTCGCCAAAACGGTCGATAACAAGGCCGCTTAAGCCATCGGCTTCCGAATGAACCAAGCGGTATGCATTGGTGATTTCATCAAGCTTTAAAAATTCACGGCGCAACTGCAAGGCGCGACGGAAGCGATCGATAAAGAAATCTTCGTTGATATCTTCAAAACTGTTTTCTGTCAGAATGCGGACGGCAATGCGTGAGTGCCCATTGTACAGACCTCTCCCGACCCATGAACCATCTGGATTTACCAGGTCGACGACAGAACCATTCTTGGGACGACTATCTCCCTGCCCGCGCTCCACCATTTTCTGGAAAACCCAGGGATGGGAGAATTTTTTTGGGGTTTTCATTTTGACGACTGGAAGGGAAACTTCGACCATACTGTCCTCCTTAGGGACTATCTGTTGTGACTACTGACCGGGAGGGCCCCGTATAGCAAGCAGGACTATTGAATTCAATGTCGAAATGCGCACGTCGCATTAAAATTCTTTAAAAAGCATTGAGAATGCATGGAAAAAGCTGTATCACCTGTCCCACATCTAGATTTTGAGCGTCGGAATGCCTGTTGAGGTGGCCAAGCAATGAAACAACTCCCAAAAAAATCAAATACTTTCACCAAAAGCACAACGACTTTCAAAAAAGCGGATGACCGTCCGAAATCAGGTGATCGCTTGCCTGAGAAGCCACAAGGACGGCCCCTTAAGCCCAAGACCGAGGCATCCCATGGCAAGGGTAACGCTGATGAGATTAAACTTTGCGGCTATAACGCCTGCCAACAGGTTCACCTGACACGAGCAGAGGACATCGTCCGGGTTTATCTGATTGAAAGTCGTCTCGAAGAGTTCTCGGAGCTGGTCAAGTCCTGTGTCAGACGCCGCAAGGCCTATCACGTCGTTACGGTTGAAGACATGGAAAAGATCTCTGGCAGTAGCCATCACGAGGGCGTCTGCATCATCGCAAAAAGGCGCCTTCCGCCGAGCTGGGATCAGTTCCTATCGATCATGGAAGACCGGGGGAATGCAGCCGAACTCGTTATCATTCTTGAGGACGTAGCAAACCCTCATAATGTCGGCGCAATCCTACGCAGTGCAGCTAATTTTGGCTGCCGATTCGTCCTGCTACCTGGCGAGAAAAATTTTAAGCCCTCAGCGGCGCTCCTCAGAACAGCCGAAGGCGGCGGAGAGATGGTTGAGTTTGTGTCAGCGCCATCAATAAACGTGATTGCTACTGAGCTTCGCCAACGCGGCTTAACGGTGCTAGGGACTGCCCTCAAGGGTCGAATCAATCTGTATGGTCAAGGGGACACAGGAAAGCTGCCATCTCGCCTGGCTGTGATTCTAGGCAACGAATCTCGAGGCCTATCTCAGGAGGCAAAAAAATCTGCTGCTGGGATGATCACCATACCGGGAACCGGCGCTGTGCAAAGCCTAAACGTCAGTGTGGCGGCCGCTTTAGTCGCAGGTGAATATTTTAGACAGCATCAAACAAGCCGTTAGTTTCTTGACAATCAAAGGGGGGGCAGTCTATAACCCTTCCCTAGCCTTTTGCGGGTATAGCTCAGTTGGTTAGAGCGCCACGTTGACATCGTGGAGGTCCGCTGTTCGAGTCAGCGTACCCGCACCATTATTATTGCAAATTTAGCCTTATTGAATATTTAGCCCCTTAGGCAAGCTCCTTGAAATATGACTTGCCCTGCCTAATTCCGTTTCGATATAAGATTTTCCTATGATTCACTCCTGGACCGCAGCACTAACAAGACCTACCTCCTCTATAATTTTAGCTATAGGAGTCGTGGCCTGTGTTCCTACATCTAAAGAACCAGCCAACCTGCCTCCTCAATATGAAATTAATCAAGACAATGGATCTGGAGGCCGGGTTGGAAATGGCGGGGGAGGAATTCTCTGCTCAGAAGGCTCCAGTATTAAGAGCATCGAGCTATTTGATTTTTTCGAAGCAAGCGCCGGCCCGCGTCAATGGACTATCAGCGTCGATTATCAAGCTGACCTGGCTAAATCAAAATTGGAACAGGCGATTGAGACAGCTCAGCATGTGATTGACACACATTGGCGGCCCATTGATTCCGTCATGGCGGACTATTTGACAGAAAAACTAAAGGAGTTCCCCCAAGAAGTCGATTGGCAGACCAATTCACTTAGAAGTTTACCAGATCTAGAAAACACAATCACGCCTCCATCTGGATGCGGCCATGTTCAACTTGCAATTCAAACCACACCAATTTTCCCCGGCGATAAACGATATACGATTCGAAAAGATTTTTTTGAGCACGAGAAGTTTTCCAACACGAGCAGAGCAGGGCTCATCTTACATGAATTGATCTATCGCTTAACCAGTCTTGCCGGCGCTAAAGACTCTCGGAGCACCAGGTTACTAACATCGATTTTCTTCTCTGGAAACCAGAAGGAGCTAACTGGGGATGAGGGTTCCACCCAGAATTATTTTGAATACCTAAAGCTTGCCCAAATGCCTTGGGCAGGTGCAAATGGGGTCGCTATAAGACTAGACAAACCTTTTCGTTTCGAGACTAATAATAATAATCTTTTAATGTCAGGGTCCGCGATTGCCGGGTGGTGGACAGAGACACCCTTGGGGCGTCAGCAGATTGCTTGCCAAGTTGGTTTTGCCGTTGACCGGACCATTCGCGAATTTTCCGTAGGAAATCCAACAGGGTTCATCGGTGACATCAAAATAACAGGATTTGAAAACGTAACGCTCCTTGGAAAAGTTTGGTCCTCGGAAGTCCGCTCTACTAACTGGGAAAAAAGATACCTTGCCGACGAATGCGAAGAACAAAGGCCGACACCTGACTATCGTTTTTTTAAAGAAACCGATGGCAGCAAAAGTGACTATTTTAAAACGATTACGCCTTGCATCATGGTATCAGCGCAAAACCAATTTTATCACGTGAATGCATGTGTTAATGAACATGTAACAATCTGGAGTGTGGGGCAGAACACATCCGTTTCAGGATTTACGGACGTCATGTCAGAAAACATCCTGACATTTGCAACGGGAGAATCTTGCAATTCTGTTACGTGGGTCGGTCACGATGGGGCGAAGCTTGATGCGTGCACATCAAGGGTTTTCCAGGACCGTCTCTTATCCTTAGACGGCGATATGAAGATATCAACTAATAAACTTTCCGTAACTCTTGACAAAAGAATCGAACAGAAGTTGACACACAAAACGCACTCGAAAACTCAGACCATTCACGCAAAGCCTGGCTCACAAATCACCTTTGACCATGAGGGGCAAATTTTACAATTGACGATTCATCAAGTTGAAACCCTCTGTATCTTTCCCGATACAAAGTCCAAACGATCGTTTGCTGCTGGGCTGACTCTGACGTTTGATTCCCAGTCGGGCTGCGTCAAAGAAGCATACTAAAAATCTTTGACTGGACATTCAAAAAGCTACTCCACGACCCTTACTGCATCTTGCCAAGATAGTCTGATGAGCTGGGACCACCTCGTATGACAAAGAAATTTGCGAATTGATCCTAAGAGCTACACACAAAAAAATCCCAAGCGGCGCCTTAATTCGACTCCCGCCAAATTATTTTGGACTTAAATATATTTTTGCCAGATGATACGAATCTGACGGGAATAAGGCGAATTTTTGACATGGAAAAAATCTTGCTGCCAAAACTAGAATCAAGACTAACAAAACTGTCCCTGGATCATTTAAATCCAGACGATCAACGCCAGATTTATATTCTACGCGATGACGAATTAGGGGGCTTTTGGGGGACAAAATTTCGAAAATACGCATCAATCAATGCGCATTGTCTGGCCCAAAATATTCCCAATATTATCGCGACAGGCGGGATCAACAGCAACAACCTCGCAGCAGCCGCCACACTTTGCGCAGAAAAAGGTCTTAAGGTCTCAGCGTTTGCTGTCGATGATCACAGTGAAAATCCGAATCTGCAAACTGGCAACCGTTTCTTGTTACGATTAGCCATATCTCCTGAAAATTTGCATCTGATCCAACGAGAGGACAAACCCCAAATAAGCACTCTCATGAGAGAACTCGCCGATAAGTTCGACGCAAAAGGGCAAAATTCACTCATCTTGGAAGACGGGGGTGGCTGCCTCCCCGCGGTCAAAGGATGTCTGACTCTCGCTGATGATATCGTTCGCGACCGACAAGAGTGGCCAAAAGGGACTTTTCCTGATCACATTTTTATGGATAGCGGCACGGGTCTAAGCGTGGCGTCACTTGCAGCAGGATTGCTCAAAAAAGATCTCCTGAAAAAGACGAGAATCCATATTGTTCAAATGGCGGGATTTGAGGAGCAAGTGCTACAAGCTTTTTCAAACTGGGTTACGCCAGTCACGGGAGTTTCCTGGAATGATGTGGCAGAACGTGTCCGAGTTTACCGACCATTAAGTCCGAGATCATATGGCGCTACCAGTGAGGAACTTTTTGCTTTTATACGCAAGATGGCACGAAACCACGGAATACTTTTAGATCCAATCTATAGTGGCAAACTATTCATGAGAGCATTTGACTTGATTCACGGTCAAAACTGCAGGGGAAACATACTGATTGTGCACACTGGCGGTATTTCAGGTATGATGGGATTTCCGCGAATTATTGAGGATCTGGCACCACCTTCAAGATGATGTTTTGATCGTTTTTTCTTCACCCAAATCCACTTCTCCGCAACAGGCAAG
The DNA here is from genome assembly GCA_945897695.1 of Pseudobacteriovorax antillogorgiicola. Taxonomy (GTDB): domain Bacteria; phylum Bdellovibrionota_B; class Oligoflexia; order Oligoflexales; family RGVZ01; genus CAMDKS01. Next base: position 11,092 of record CAMDGW010000002.1, read on the forward strand.
TATGGCATCACGCGTCAAATCTCTAAGAGAAAGAGCGTTAGCCCAATAGTTACCCCCGTCCCCAAGAGAACTTGATGTTTCAATCCTTGGCAGAAAGTTAACCATGACTTCACCAGGAAGCAGAATCCAAGAATCGGGATGAAGAATAGAACGACTTCCTCTAATCGATATGGGCGCCAATGAAACTTTAGTCTCTGAAGCCATCAAAAAAGCTCCTAAATGAAATGGCAGAAGACCCTGCCTGCGGGTAAATGTTCCCTCTGGAAAAGTAAGAATATTTGCACCCTGCCTGACTATGCCGGTGAGGTCCCTGGAATCGGCCAGGGTCTCTTTTAGCTTATATCTTTCAACAAAAACCACACCTAGACGCTCGAGGGTAAATCGCATTCCAGGAATCAATTTCAGCTCAGACTTAGAAACAAAACTTACCGGGCGTGGCAGGACTGCGCATAAGATGATGACGTCGATATAGCTTGAATGGTTTGCAACAAATATACTTTGACGTTCAGAAAGATGCTCTCGACCATTAACAATGACCCGAACGCCGGCTATCAAAAGAGCCAACTTCGCTACCATCTTTGCAATCAACCAGCGACCTTTAAGGTTAGGCCAAAACACATAAACGGGCCATACCAACACTCCGAATCCAATGACCGAAAGCCAAATAACGGCAGATCGAATCGCGACAAAAATTGCAGATATTTGCGCAAATATCCGTTCAGGCAAAGCTGCCATGACATATCTAGAGAGCTCTAAAAAAACACGCGATTGTCCGGGGCCTAGAGTACCGTGTTCATATAACTTTTTTGTAGCTGATCGTCTGATCTTCCCACTGGAAGTTTTCAGTATAGTATTTGGCTGAACAATCAAAACTTCGTCGGGTGCTGCGCCAAGAATATTGGCTAGCTGAGAATTGATGGTCGCTCGTAGCTCTGCAAGGCTCTCAGCCTTGGTTTCTCGACTTTCCGCAACCACCACAAGTTTTTCTGTTCCGATAGCTAAATCTATCGAACCAAAAACTGCTACACATCCTTTGCGCACACCTGGAAGCGAGCCAATAATCGCTTCTAGCTCTTCAGGATGCACATTCCGTCCCGCATGCTTGATTAAATCCTTCACTCTGCCCGTGATAAAAATATCCCCCTCAGCCAGGTAACCAAGATCCCCTGAGTCTAACCATGACCCATGAAATAGCTCCCGGGTTTTTTCTGGCTGGTTCAGGTAACCCGCTGTACAGGACGGCCCAAGAAACTGAATGAAACCCTCCTGCCGCTCTGGAACTTCCTGATCGGCCGCATCAACAATCCGAATTTCATGGTCTGTCAGCGGATGCCCACAGCCAACGAATCTCATCGGGGGCCTAGACGCCGATCGATGGGCACGCGCAATGCCTCTGTTTACAAAAAGCTCACGATCAATCTCATCAATTCTTGGGCCACGACCCAGCGGCGGGAATGCCAATCCCACCGAGCTCTCTGCCAGTCCGTAGACTGGCATCAATGCCTCAAATCGCAGACCTGACTTAGAAAATCTTGCAGCAAATCTTTCGAATGTTTCAGGAATAATCGCCTCTGCACCATTACAAACTACCCTCAGAGTTCTCAGATTTATTTGACTGGCCTCTTCGTCTGTAACGTGTCGCAGGCAGAGTTCGTACGCGAAATTGGGTGCCGCTGTGATCGTGCCGCCGTAGTTTTGAATCACATCCAACCAACGCTTCGGCTGACTTAAAAATGCAAAAGGCGACATCACCACAAAAAGATTTCCATAGTAGAGGCTTCCTAACCACGCGCCAATGAGCCCCATGTCATGGTAAAGGGGTAACCAACTCACAAAAACATCTTTGGGCGTCGCTGCTAAGGCTGCACCCATCGCACGGATGTTTGCCAAAAGATTTTTATGTGTCAGCATGACACCCTTTGGGGCGCCGGTACTGCCGGACGTGTACTGAAGAAAAGCCAAATCATTTCCGTGCCCTGGCTCGAGAAAAGAGGTCTTTTCACCCTTCAGCTCATCAGGACAAACAATTGCGCTAAGATGGATTGCCTTAAGACGAAGAAGACGCCCTAATCCCCCGGCCATTTGTCTCGTGGTTATCAAGATTTTTGCATCACAGTTTTTGAGAATCTCTGCGTGCCGGTGAAGATGGTCCTCCAGTTGAGATGGGCGACTTGGAGGGTAGATAGGAACAGGAACGCCACCAGCGAGTATCGCTCCTAAAAATGAGAAAAAATAATCTTGCCCTGTCGTGAGCATCAAGGCCACCGAGTCACCCGCAATGATGCCATGCCGTTTCAAACCAGAAGCGATCTCCAATGAACCTTGATAAAGCTCGTTAAAACTGAGGGCAACATCTGTGCGTCCTGGTTCGTGGATCATCATGTGCGTTCTAGCACCGTGAGTCTTCGCATGAAATTTTAGAACTTCCGTGAGCGTTTCAGCCGTTATCGGCAATAGAGTATCTCCGACATCCTGTTTCAGCCGCATTTTAGAAAAATCTAAATTGACAAACGCCGCCCTTGAATCAACATCCCCTTTAGCTTTGCGGATAGCATTAAGCACATCACCAACGGTTTCCACCGATGTATATACTTGTTCACCAAGATAAATACCTAACTGTCGCTCGATACGGCCCATCAATTCCACGCGGCTAAGGCTATCTAGTCCAAGGTCGCGATCAAGGGATGTCGCCACGGTCACACCCGAGAATCGCCCTGGCGACCAATGTAACTCTGACCCGAGGCTTTGGATAATTTTACTTACGTCAGCCAAATGAGACTCGAATTTTATGAAACCTTTAGTCATCGCTCTTATTGCGCCAATAGGCGCACCCGGAAATAATTAATCGCCTCAGAACGAATTGGTAGCGTCCTGAATCAAACCGATTTTTATCCAAGCAAATCGTATGCCATTAGCATGCTTTTGCGTTATGAGTGATTTTAGCAGAAGGGAGATCCTCGCATGAAAACAGTAGCCATTGAACTCGCGCTAGAAGGACACAAATTATTGTGTGGAGATTTAGCTATTCCAAAGAGCCCCAGAGGTTTAGTTTTATTCGTTCACGGCAGTGGAAGCAGCAGATTGAGCACGCGCAATCAATTTGTTGCCGATACTTTGCAAAAGCAAGGATGCGCTACTTTTCTCTTTGACTTACTTACCCCTGAGGAGGATCGAATTGACGCAATGACCAGAGAGTTTCGTTTTGACATTAGGCTACTTGCTGACAGATTAGTCCAAGTGACAAAGATAATGTCAAAGCAAAGTGAAGTTGAAAATCTACCCCTCGGATATTTTGGTGCTAGTACAGGCGCTGCTGCAGCCCTTATTGCTGCAGCAGCGCCTGAGATCATAATTTCGGCCATTGTTTCTCGAGGTGGAAGGCCCGACCTGGCAAAAGATTTTTTAAGGACCGTGACCTGCCCAACGTTACTGATCGTTGGCGGACATGACTATGAAGTCCTTGAGTTAAATAAGTGGGCGCAAAATCAAATGACTAGAAGTGAAACCAAATTAGAGATTATCCCGGACGCAACTCATTTATTTGAGGAGCCCGGTACACTGCATATGGCAGCACTATTGGCGGCAAAATGGTTTGCTTCCTCTTGGGAAAAACAGAGTAAACCTAAATACAACTCGAGAGCGCTTATTCCTACAAAGATCGTCAGACATCCAAGTCCTTAACGACCTGTGATTCTCTTTAGAGTTTGTGACGAAACCTGCTCGTAGCTAGCAAATTTCATGGTGAAGGTTGCCCTGCCCTGGCTGATGGACCTAAGTTGTGTAGAGTAACCAAACATCTCCGAGAGGGCAGCATTGGCTTCGACACACTGTAGGTGACCCTTCATGGTGACGTTATTTACCTGGGCGCGACGACTATTCAAATCCGTCATAACATTCGACAGATAGTCGTCAGGCACCATCACTTCAAGCGCCATAACGGGCTCTAGAAGCATTGGATTCGCATCGCGAAGACCTCGCCTGAGAGCCATGCTGGCAGCAACTTTGAAAGCGTTAGGATCTGGAATTTGCGGGTCAAATCGACCATCAACAAGACGAGCTTTGACACCCACAACCGGAAAGCCCGCCAGGGGACCGGCCAAGAGGGATTCTTCTAAACCTTTTTTAACTTGTTCCACATATTGCTTTGGAAATTTTGCGTCTTTGATCTTGTTTTCAAACACCAGGCCACCCTCTTTAGGGCCAGGCTCAAATGCCAATTCAACGTGTGCGAACTGGTTAACGCCAGCGCCCTCGCGTCGATATGTTTCCTCGACCTTACCGTCACCTGCAATTGTCTCGCGGTAACTGACCTGTGGGTTACCAACATTGCACTCCACCTTAAATTCCCGCTTTAAACGGTCAACAATAATTTCAAGATGTAGCTCACCCATTCCCGAGAGTAATGTCTGCCCTGTTTCTGGATTGAAACTGACACGGAATGATGGATCTTCTGTCTGGAGGCGTTCAAGCGATTTCAATAATTTGTCAGAATCTGCAGAGCTTTTAGCTTCGACTGCAATCGAAATCACCGGCTCCGGAAACAATACGCTTTCAAATCGAATCGGATGTTTCTGGTCACAAACCGTATCACCAGTTGCGATTATCTTAAATCCAGCAATGGCAACAATATCACCAGCGCCAACACTTTCCAGCTCTTCACGATCATTGGCCTGCATGCGAAGAATTTTTGCAATCCGTTCACGCTTATCCGTTCGAGTGTTTAACACAACTTCACCAACTGAAATAGAACCCGAGTATATGCGAATATATGTCAACTGCCCGACAAACGGATCACTCATAATCTTAAATGCAAGAGCAGCAAAATGATCATCTGACGTACGTTTCCGAGTTAAGACCTTATCTTCATCCTCGACGTCCATACCCTGAACGTCTGCCAGATCAGCGGGTGATGGTAAATAATCCAAAACGGCATCAAGTAACGGTTGGACACCTTTGTTCTTGAAAGCGCTGCCGCAGAATACTGGTACAAATTTAAAATCAATTGTGCCACGACGCGCTGCTGCTTTAAGTTCTGGTTCGGAAATAGCTTCTCCGCTTAAATACTTCTCCGCCAAAGCATCGTCAGCGTTAGCAAGCTGCTCAATTAAAAACTCCCGAGCAAGCGCTGCGTCGTCTGCCATATCTGCTGGAATCTCAATCTCATCCCATTTATCTCCTTTGGTGTCACCAATTCCCCACACCAAGGCCTTCATTTTGACTAAATCGATAACCCCAGAAAACTGATCTTCGGAGCCAATGGGTAACTGAAAGGGGACGGGATTTGCAGCAAGGCGTTCACGCATTGACTCCACAGATCCATTAAAGTCGGCACCAATGCGATCCATTTTATTCACAAAACAGATCCGGGGGACCTTATACTTGTTTGCCTGACGCCACACGGTTTCCGATTGTGGTTCGACACCACTGACTCCGTCAAATACCGCCACAGCGCCGTCTAAAACACGCAGAGAACGCTCAACTTCAATAGTGAAATCAACATGCCCAGGCGTGTCGATGATATTAATCTGATGATTTTTCCAGTAGGACGTCACCGCAGCCGCTGTAATAGTTATGCCGCGCTCCTGTTCCTGGACCATCCAGTCGGTCGTGGTATTGCCTTCATGAACTTCACCCACGCGATGGATCTTGCCGGTATAAAAAAGGATACGCTCGGTCGTGGTCGTCTTACCGGCATCAATATGCGCCATGATCCCAATATTTCGAAGAAGTCTTAGATCAGTCGGTTTTGCACTCATGGCAAGAAACCCCTCAAGAAGTCACAAGAATTTGAGCCGCTAAACTAGCAAAATTGCATAAAAAAAGAGACTGAATCTTTCGATTCAATCCCTATTTTATTTTAATTTTTCCGAGCTTTCTCAGTTCAGTTTTTGGGATTAAATGAGCCCAGAAACAAGAAGCGAGGAGCAAACAGCGCGGAGATCACCAGCGGAAGTGAGCAAATGCTTTATTAGCCTCTGCCATCTTATGAACGTCTTCACGACGCTTGATAGCTCCACCACGCTTGTTAGCCGCATCAAACAGCTCAGCAGCTAGCTTTTCACGCATGGAACGACCAGCGCGATCACGAGAGAACTCGATCAGCCAACGGATCGCTAGGGCCTGACGACGATCAGGACGAACTTCGACCGGAACTTGGTAGTTGGAACCACCAACACGGCGGCTCTTGACTTCAAGGAGTGGGCGGGTGTTTTCAAGAGCAGCATGGAAAACTTCAATGCCGTTTTTGAATGCGCCGAGACCCTGTGCACCTTTGCCGTCGATGATATCGATAGCTCCGTAGAAGGCTTTCTCAGCAGCTGATTTTTTGCCGTTGAGCATCATGCAGTTCATGAATTTAGTCACAACAGCATCTTTAAATTTTGGATCTGGTAAAACTTCGCGTTTTGCGACGACGTGGCGACGAGCCATGGTTTAATACTCCTTACTTCTTGGCAGCGGCTGCGCCGGCCTTAGGCTTCTTAGCACCGTACTTTGAGCGACCTTTGCGACGTGCATTCACGCCCTGGCAGTCAAGAGCACCGCGGATTGTGTGATAACGAACACCCGGAAGGTCCTTCACACGACCACCACGAACGAGAACAACGGAGTGCTCCTGGAGGTTGTGTCCCATGCCACCGATGTAGCTGGAGACTTCAATTCCGTTTGTCAAACGAACACGGGCTACCTTACGTAGAGCTGAGTTCGGCTTTTTTGGTGTCGTTGTATATACACGAGTACATACGCCGCGACGGAAAGGATTGTTGTTAAGCGCCGGAGACTTGGATTTATAAGTCACCTTCTGGCGGCCGTTGCTAATCAACTGATTAATGGTAGGCATTCAATTTCCTCAATAATTTTTCCACAAACGGACGGTACTCATAGCAAACCCACGAATTCCCCGCAACTCATTTCTAGTCTCTCCCAGCCTCTAAACAAGGCCCTGGTCAAGACGTCTGTGAGCTGGGTCGATTCAGGGCCTCCCTGGCCACAAATATCGCCCTAATTTCATTACCTTGCGGCAGCCTCGCCGACAACTTCTTCAGACTCACCTACAACGCGCCCTTTGGATCCGACAGCAACCGCTTTTAGTCCACGGTAAGCTGCAGCACCGGTTCCAGCAGGGATCAGGCGACCCATGATGACGTTTTCTTTGAGACCATGCAATTTATCAACACGACTGTTGATACTTGCCTCTGTTAGCACCTTCGTCGTTTCCTGGAAGGATGCTGCGGAGATAAAGCTATCGGTCGACAAGCTCGCACGGGTAATACCGAGGAGCAGCGGCTCAAAGGTTGCTGGACGCTTGCCCTCAGCTATAAGCTTAGCATTCGCATCTTCAACCACCGCTAGGTCAACCTGTTCGCCAGGAAGGAATCCACGAGCGTCACCAGCCTCAAGGACCTTCACGCGGCGGAGCATCTGACGAACAATCACTTCAATATGCTTGGTGTTAATCTTTACACCTTGCAGACGGTAAACATCGAGAACTTCGTCAACCAAGAAGCGCGACAGCGCTACGCGACCAAGAACTTCGAGAATCTCATGTGGGTTCGGGGAACCATCAACAAGCGGATCACCCTTACGTACATATTCACCTTCGGTAACAATGACATGCTTACCTTTGGAGATTGAGAATTCCTTCTGCTCACCATTGTCATCGGTAAGGATAAGCTTACGCTTACCTTTGGTGTCTGCTCCGAAAGAAATTGTTCCGTCACGGTCGGCCATGATTGACATTTCTTTTGGTTTACGAGCTTCGAAGAGTTCGGCAACTCGAGGAAGACCACCAGTAATATCCTTCGTCTTCTGAGCTTCCCTTGGAATCTTAGCAAGGATATCTCCCGGCTTGATGTCTGCGCCATCTTCGATATTGATGGTTGCGCCAACGGGAAGTGCATAACGCTTGGAGCCAACTTCGATACCAGGTTTTAGTGCTGAACCCTTAGACTCGATAACTGTCTTACGGTTAATGAACGTCTGTTCATCGAGCTTTTGCTCCATAGACTGACCGTCAAGAAGATCCTTATATTTCGCGGGTCCCGCTGCTTCAGAGATAATTGGAGACGAGAACGGATCCCATTCCGTGATGCTCTGACCAGCTGGGATCGTTTGACCATCCTTAACTTTGATGAAGGAGCCGAAGTTGACTGGATAAGTTTCTTTGATCTTACCGTGATCATCAACGATAGCAACCTCACCGTTACGGCTAACGATCATGGTCTCACCATCTCGGTTCGTTACCGTTCGGATACGCTCAAATTTAACTTTACCAGAGAACTTGGCTTCAATCTTGTTCTGCGCCATCTTACCGGAGAACGTACCACCAAAGTGGAATGTACGCATCGTAAGCTGTGTACCTGGTTCACCGATGGACTGGGCAGCGATAACACCAACGGCTTCGCCCACGTTCACCAACTTACCGGTTGCAAGGTCGCGACCGTAGCAACGTCCGCAGTTTCCTCGAGCCGACTGACATGTCAGTACAGACCGAATCATCACTTGCTCCACACCCGCTGCATCAACCAACTTGCAAAGCTCTTCTGTAAACAATTCGCCAGCTTTGACGAGAACTTTCCCTGACACGGGATCATTAACATCGTCGAGGGTTACGCGGCCAAGGACGCGCTCACTCAGTTTTTCCTTAATCTCTGCGCCTTCACGAAGGTGTCCCATAGGAATACCTTCCTTAGTACCGCAGTCCAGCTCGGAAACGATCGAGTCCTGTGCCACATCAACTAGACGACGAGTCAGGTAACCCGAAGAAGCTGTCTTAAGAGCGGTATCCGCAAGGCCCTTACGCGCACCGTGAGTTGAAGTAAAGTACTCGAGAACTGTCAGACCTTCACGGAAGTTCGACGTAATCGGGGTTTCGATAATGTCGCCGCTTGGCTTCGCCATGAGACCGCGCATACCAGCAAGCTGACGGATCTGCTGAGCGGATCCCCGGGCTCCAGAGTCGGCCATCATGTAAATTGAGTTGTTCGATGCTACGGTCTGAGTTTGACCTTTGTGGTCTTCACGCTTCATGAACTTGATGTTGTTAAACATCTCGTCAGCAATGTTATCTGTAACTTTTGCCCAGATATCGATAACCTTATTGTAGCGCTCACCATCAGACAATAGACCTTCAGAGTACTGCTCCTTGATCTTTTTGACTTCGTCATAAGCCTGATCAAGCATCTTTTGCTTGCCAGGAGCAACAACCATGTCCCCGATAGAAATTGAGAGACCAGCTTTAGTCGAGTAGCGGTAACCCATGCTACGCAATTTATCCGCCAGAAGAACAGTCGCCTTTGGACCGCACTGGTGGAACGCGTCGTCCACGAGCTTTCCGAGATCTTTTTTACCCAAAGTCTTGTTAATGAGACTGAAGTCTAGACCTTCCGGAAGAACTTCACGGAGGATCACGCGACCAACGGTCGTCTCCCAACGCTGACCATCGATACGGACAGTAATGGGAGAATGGAGACCAATTTGGTCATGGTCATAAGCTGCGCGAACTTCTTCGATTGAGCCGAATACTTTTCCTGCGCCCTTGCCGCCGATGTCATCTTTAGTCATGTAGTAGATACCCAAAACGATGTCCTGGGTCGGAACGATAACTGGAGAACCGGAAGCTGGCGAAAGGATGTTATTTGAAGACATCATCAACACGCGCGCTTCCATCTGGGATTCAACAGACAGTGGTACGTGTACGGCCATCTGGTCACCGTCAAAGTCCGCATTGAAAGCAAAGCAAACTAGAGGATGTAACTGGATAGCCTTGCCTTCGATCAGCACTGGTTCGAAAGCTTGGATACCGAGCCTGTGAAGTGTAGGAGCGCGGTTCAAAAGAACCGGATGTTCCTTCGACACTTCTTCCAGACAATCCCAAACTTCAGGACGCTCTTTTTCTACGAGTTTCTTAGCAGATTTGATCGTCGAAACGATGCCATGCTCTTCTAGCTTGTTGTAAAGAAATGGTTTGAAAAGTTCGATCGCCATTTTCTTTGGCAAACCGCACTGGTGCAAGCGAAGATCCGGCCCAACCACGATAACCGAACGACCAGAATAGTCGACGCGTTTACCCAAAAGGTTTTGACGGAAACGACCTTGCTTACCTTTAAGCATGTCAGAAAGAGAACGCAGAGGGCGCTTATTAGGACCAGTAAAGACCTTCCCGCGACGACCATTATCGAACAGCGCGTCAACAGACTCTTGAAGCATGCGCTTTTCGTTGCGGACAATAATTTCCGGAGCGTTAAGCTCCTGGAGCCGAAGAAGGCGGTTATTACGGTTGATCACCCGGCGATAAAGATCGTTAAGATCTGACGTTGCAAAGCGACCACCATCAAGAGGAACAAGCGGGCGAAGGTCTGGAGGAAGAACGGGGATAACGTTTAGCATCATCCACTGAGGTTTCGCAAAGAACTCCCCGTTTTCGTCAAGCTGGTTAAAGGCCTCAACAACTTTAAGACGCTTTTGTAGCTTCTTTTTGCCGGCTTCAGAGGTAGTCTCTTCAAGGTCTGCGCGAAGTTCGTCGGCAAGCTCTTCCACTCGGAGATTACCCAAAAGCTCCTGAAGGGCTTCTGCACCCACGCCAGTGCGGAAGGTGTTGTTACCGTATTTCTTTAGCATCTCATCGAGCTCGTCTTCTGATATCACAGAACCGATCTCTTTCTTAATTTCTTTATCTTTGAGGATTTCTTCAGAAGCCTCAAGAAGCACGTAAGATTCGCTGTAAAGTATGCGCTCAACGTCCTTTAGAGCAATATCAAGAATTGCACCAATACGACTTGGCAGGGACTTTAGGAACCAAATGTGGGCAACTGGAGTCGCAAGGTTGATATGACCAAGGCGCTCACGACGTACTTTGGAGTGGATAACTTCGACGCCGCATTTGTCACACACAATGCCGCGGTGCTTCATTCGCTTATATTTGCCGCATATACACTCGAAATCGCGAACTGGTCCGAAGATCTTTGCACAGAAAAGACCATCACGCTCAGGCTTGAACGTACGATAGTTGATCGTCTCTGGCTTCTTGACTTCACCGAAAGACCAGCTACGAATCTTCTCCGGCGATGCCAAAGAAATCTTAATCGCACTGAAATTTAGTGGGTCATTTGGTTTATCGTAGAAATTAATCAGATCCTTCACGGTGGACTCCCCTTTTCAGGTCTTGGATTCAGATTTGGACCTCTGCTTGGTCCATGGACGGCCCGCCATCGAGCCGCCCATTTCTCGCAAAATCAACTCGGGCTGGCTTCTGGACTCACTTCTTGTCCATCTTTACGGAGCAGATTGACGTCGAGCGCCAAAGACTTAAGCTCCTGAACAAGAACGTTGAACGACTCAGGAAGACCTGGCGTCATCATGTTGTTACCCTTTACGATCGACTCGTACATTCTAGTACGTCCCATAACGTCGTCAGACTTCACAGTCAGGAACTCCTGAAGCGTGTAGGCCGCACCGTATGCTTCCATCGCCCAAACTTCCATCTCTCCAAGACGCTGACCACCAAACTGGGCCTTACCGCCAAGAGGCTGCTGAGTCACCATCGAGTATGGACCAATGGAACGCGCGTGAATCTTCTCGTCAACAAGGTGATGGAGCTTCAGTACGTACATCACGCCAACTGTCACCTTCTTGTCGAACTTATTTCCCGTTCGACCATCGAACAGCTCTACCTGACCACTCGGATCAAGGTCAGCCAACTCGAGGGCTGCGCGAATTTCGGGCTCGCCAACGCCGTCGAATACTGGGTTGGCAAAGTGCACACCGTCTTTAAACTTGCGAATGAATGATTTCAATTCATCGTCAGTTGCAGACTTGATAAATTTACGGACTTCCGCATCTTGCGTGTCGTCTTTCCAGATTTCCAACGCCATTTTCTCAAGCGCCGGGCGATTGAAATTTTCTTCAATGTAGCGATTAAGCTTCTCGCCAAGACCCTTAGCTGCCCAACCAAGGTGGGTTTCAAGAATCTGACCGACGTTCATACGGCTTGGTACGCCGAGAGGGTTAAGCACGACATCAACTGGACGACCGCTGTTCAAGAACGGCATATCTTCTTCCGGAAGAATCCGGGAAACAACACCCTTGTTTCCGTGACGACCAGCCATCTTGTCACCAACTTGAAGCTTACGCTTAATGGCAACGTAGATTTTGACCATCTTGATTACGCCCGGAGGGAGTTCGTCACCTTTTTTGATCTTTTTGATCTTCTCATCAGTGAAGTACCGCTCGATGTTGATCTTGTCACGAAGACTGTCCAGAGTCTTCTTAAGATCAGCATTCTTACCGGCATCTTTAAGTGAGAGTTGTTCCCAGACGTTATATTCGAGGCTATCGATCATCGCACGATCGATTTTCGCACCTTTAGCAACGACGACATTTCCATCCTTGTCTTTGATGTCAACCGCAGTAACGTCACCGGCAGCAATACGCATGAATTTCGTCGCAGCGGAGTCACGGTAGATCGCGATGGTATCTGCCTCATCCTTACGGATACGTGCAATTTCCTGTTCTTCAATCTGCTGACTGCGTGAATCTCTGTCAGCACCCTGACGGGAGAAAACCTTTCCGCCAATCACTGTACCAGCAACCCCTGGAGGCACGCGAAGTGATGTATCACGAACGTCTCCAGCTTTTTCACCGAAAATAGCCCGAAGGAGCTTCTCTTCTGGTGTCAGCTGAGTCTCACCTTTTGGAGTGATCTTACCGGCGAGAATATCCCCAGGCTTCACCTCAGCGCCGACGCGGATGATACCAGCATCGTCAATGTTACGGAGAGCCTCTTCGCCAACGTTAGGAATATCGGCTGTAATCTCTTCCTGACCAAGCTTTGTGTCCCGAGAGATACATTCAAACTCTTGAATATGGACGGATGTAAAGAGATCTTCTTTAACAACGCGTTCAGAGATAAGAATGGAGTCCTCAAAGTTGTAACCGTTCCATGGCATGAAGGCTACCACTACGTTTTGACCAAGAGCTAACTCGCCCATCTCAGTTCCGAAACCATCAGCAATAATATCACCACTCTTGACCTGCTCACCCTTGCGGACGATAGGCTTTTGGTTGATACAAGTATCGACGTTGGAACGCTTGTACTTCTGGAGCTTGTAAATATCTACGTCTGTACCGACTTCCGTAGGACTATGGTCTTTTCCAGAACTCTTGACAACGATACGCTCAGCATCTACGAACACAACCTCACCTTCACGGCGGGCAACAACCGTCGCACCAGAGTCCCGAGCAACAGTGCGCTCCAAACCTGTACCGATCAGGGGAGCAGATGTTCTAACGAGAGGTACAGCCTGACGCTGCATGTTAGAACCCATCAACGCACGGTTAGCATCGTCATTTTGGAGGAACGGAATCAAAGATGCCGCAACGGATACCAACTGGTTAGTCGATACATCCATAAGATCCGCTTCTTCAAAACGAACCATTTCCGATTCACCCGCACGACGCGCACCAACAAGGTCATCGCCTTTGCGTGAGCCTTCTCTCAGAGCAAGTGCAATGACGTGCTCATTTTGCTCATCACGGGCACCAAACCAGCTAACTTTGCTGTCAGCCATTGTCTTGTAAGGAGTTTCGATAAAACCGTACTCATTCACTTTTGCGTAAGATGCAAGACTTGCGATCAAACCAATGTTTGGACCTTCAGGCGTCTCTACTGGACAAATACGACCGTAGTGAGTCGGGTGAACGTCACGAACTTCGAAGCCTGCACGATCACGATTCAAACCTCCAGGACCAAGTGCCGAAAGGCGACGCTTATGCGTAATTTCGGACAGTGGGTTGGTTTGATCCATAAACTGGCTCAGCTGACTCGAGCCGAAGAATTCTTTGACTACGGCAGCCGCTGGCTTGTTGTTGATGAAGTCTGTGGGAAGAAGTGTTTCGACGTCTTGCAGCTGCAAACGCTCACGAATCGCTCTTTCAATACGGAGGAGACCAATACGGTATTGATTTTCAAGCAATTCACCAACAGCACGAACACGACGATTACCGAGGTGATCAATGTCATCGATTTCGCCTTCACCGTTCTTGAGCTTAATTAGATATTTTACAGCTTCAAGTATGTCTTCCTTGGTCAGCGTTCTGTGATCACGATCAACATTGAGACCAAGGCGCTCATTCAACTTAATACGCCCTACGATACTTAGGTCGTAGCGATCCGCATCGAAGAACAACTTATTGAAGAGGTCGTTTGCCGATTCCAGAGTCGGGGGATCACCTGGGCGCATGCGCTTATAAACTTCAACAACCGCCTCATCGCGGGAGCCAACTTTGTCATTAACAAGAGTGTTACGAAACGATGCATCAACGTTGACGTTATCGATAAACAGAACCTGAAACTCGGTGATACCGTGATCGAAGAGTTTAGTGATCTCTGCCTTGCCAAACTCCGTGTTAAGCGGGAGAACAACTTCGCCGCTCGCGTCTTTGATGTTCGTCGCTGTAATTTTACCGAGAAGATCTTCTGCAGCCACATGCTGAAACTCAAGCTTTGCTTGCTGCATTTTACGTATAGCGCCTGGAGTGATACGGCGACCGCGCTTACAGTACACTTCACCAGACTTTGGATCAATGATGTCTGAACTCGCCTTTTGTCCCTTAAGAAGGTCATAGTCGAGGCGCTTTTCAAACTTGCCATCCTTGATACGGATCGACTCACGCTTATAGAACTGGTCCAGCAATTCTGCTTCGCTGTATCCAAGTGCCTTAAGCAGAATTGACGCGTGGAGTTTTCTACGACGGTCAATGCGCACATGTAGAATGTCTTTAGTATCAAATTCAAAATCGAGCCAGCTTCCACGGTACGGAATAATACGGGCTGAGTAGATGACTTTGCCGATTGTACTGTTACGGCCTTTGTCGTGATCGAAGAAAACACCGGATGAACGGTGAAGCTGCGACACGATAACACGTTCAGTACCATTTATGATGAAGGTACCATCAGCAGTCATGAGCGGAATTTCACCGAAGTATACTTCTTGCTCTTTGACGTCTTTGATGGACTTTACTTCCTTGTCCCAGATGACAAGGCGAATGACCACGCGAAGCGGTGCAGCATAGCTCATGCCACGCTGACGACATTCGTCCACAGTGTATTTAGGTTCTTCAAAGTGATAGCTTTCAAACTCCACTGAAGCAGTTTCATTCGTATCCTTAATTGGGAACACAGACTTGAACACAGCCTGAATGCCCACCGTCTTGCGCTTAGATGGCTCGACGTCGGCTTGAAGAAACTGCGCGTAGCTGCTTCTTTGGATCTCAATTAGATACGGAATCTCAACTACGGGAAGGACTTTTGCGAAGCTTTTACGGGGACGAGTGTAGCTAGCTGCCAAGGAGGTCATGAAATTCTCCTGAATTATAAGCAAAATAAGAAACCGAAGTATAACAGCCGAACAGACCTCGCGAAAGCGAAATCTTACGGTAAATAGCAGACGACGGCAGCCCGAGAGCGATATCGCCCCCGAGCTGCCAGGTCAGCCTGCAGCAAGCAAGTATGAATTACTTGAGTTCGACTTTGCCGCCAGCAGTCTCAAGAGCTTTCTTGATTTTCTCTGCTTCTTCTTTGCTCGCACCTTCTTTAACGGTCTTAGGAGCGCCTTCGACGAGGTCTTTAGCTTCTTTTAGGCCGAGTCCAGTGATAGCACGTACTTCTTTGATAACGTTAATCTTGTTCGCGCCGCCATCCTTAAGGATAACTGTGAACTCAGTTTGCTCTTCAGCTGCTGGAGCAGCGGCTGCGCCTGCGCCTGGAGCTGCGAATGCTACTGGAGCAGCAGCGCTAACGCCAAACTTAGTTTCGAGTTCCTTAACGAGTTCAGAAGCTTCGAGAAGTGTCATGTTCTCAAGGAATTGTACGACTTGTTCTTTAGTAACTGACATGGTGTCCTCCCATTTGGTTCTCGGACTGCTTGATCACAGCCCAAAAAATTGTTGTTAGTTTTTCTTTTCTTTAATTGCATTAATAACTTGAACGAGATTTCTAGGCACACCGTTGAGAACTCCAAGGAGTCCGCGATGCGGAGAAACCAACAGTCCCACGATCTGTCCCAGGAGAACTTCCTTGCTTGGAAGTGAGGCGATTACCTTCACATCTTTGGCCGAAAGCTTCCTCGAATCCATTACGCCAGCGGTGATTTTGAAAAGTTCATTGCTCTTTTCAAATTCAGCCAGAGCTTTGGCGCCGGCTGCCGCATCACCATACAGGAACGCGATCCCGACTGGGCCCTTCAGGCTGTCAGCGAGCGCCTTTGCGTCCTGAGCCTTGCCTTCGACGGCCTTTTTAGCAACGCGGTTCTTCACAATACGGAACTCGCCATTGACCTTTTTCAGAGCTTTACGAAGCTCGGTCAGGCTTGCCACCGTCAAACCACGGTACTCAGCCAATACGGCTGCGTTTGCCTTTTCAAAACGGCCCTCAGCGACTTCGCGGAGTGCCTCTTTACCTTTACGATCCATTGCCATTGCTTTACCCTCTCTGTTTATCAGCTACTGTTGCGATGGCTTACGCTCTGAATGGTGCCGGGTCAACTTTGACACCAGGACCCATCGTCGCAGACATGCTGATTTTCTTAAGATAGGTACCCTTAGCGGACGCAGGCTTAGCACGAGCGATTGCTTCAAGCACCGCACGAGCATTGTCAGTAAGTTTCTCAGCCGCAAAGCTGGCCTTACCAACGGGCGCATGAACAATACCGGCCTTATCAACACGGTACTCCACACGACCTGCCTTAAGTTCGTTAATTGCCTTAACAACGTCCATCGTCACAGTACCGAGTTTTGGGTTCGGCATGAGACCACGGGGGCCAAGAACACGACCTAGTTTACCGACAACACCCATCATATCTGGGGTTGCGATGACTTGGTCAAAGTCCAGCCATCCGCCGCTAATGCGGTTACCAAGGTCGTCACCACCCACCGCTTCTACGCCAGCATTCTGAGCCGCTTGAGCTGCTTCGCCTTTAGCGAATACAACAATGCGGACAGTCTTACCGAGGCCATGAGGTAAAGCCACTGCGCCGCGGACGTTTTGGTCCGCCTGGCGTGGATCTACTCCCAAGTTGACAGCAAGATCA
Source organism: Pseudobacteriovorax antillogorgiicola (assembly GCA_945897695.1). GTDB lineage: Bacteria > Bdellovibrionota_B > Oligoflexia > Oligoflexales > RGVZ01 > CAMDKS01. The sequence continues at coordinate 28,176 of CAMDGW010000002.1, forward strand.
ACTGTCGCGTCGAATTTGGTGTAGCAAGTTTCCTTGACTAGCTTGGTCGCTTCGTCAAGCAGATAGGTTTTTTCCCGATCCACTTTGGCGATAGCGGCCTTGTACTTTTTGCCACGAGCCATTTCAATATCTCCGTAGTACAATCGAGCACTTAACGCGCTCTCCTACATTGCCCACCTCTAACCACCATGGTTAGAGTAGAACAAACTTACTTAACCTCAAGACCCATAGAACGGGCGGAACCCGCAATGATTTTCGCCGCTTGGTCGATATCATATGCGTTGAGGTCTTCCATTTTCATCTTCGCGACTTCCTTAACTTGCGCCATGGTGACGCTACCGCAGGTAGCCTTACCAGGAGTCTGCGAACCAGATTCGATTTTTGCAATCTTCTTCAGAAGACTGGTCGCTGGAGGCGACTTTGTCAGGAAGGAGAAAGATTTATCAGCATAGACAGTGATGATTGTTGGGAGAATATCACCAGCTTGCTTTTGAGTTTTTGCATTGAACTCTTTGCAAAATGCCATGATGTTAACACCGCGCTGACCTAGGGCTGGACCAATCGGTGGCGATGGGTTTGCCTTGCCAGCAGGGATCTGCAACTTAATGAAACCAACTACTTTTTTAGCCATGTTCGAATCCTTTTGCTCAGACGTCTGTCGCTCTATAACTTGGAGCAGCTCAAGCTTTAAAAAAACGAGAGTGCCGTCTATATGTAAAAACAGTCAACATGTCAAGCCAGCTTTTTTGTGTGTCGTAAAGTCTACACACTGCCGCCTTGCCAAGAACTAAATTAGCCAATTTTCTCCACTTGTCCGTAGTCAAGTTCCACCGGTGTCTCACGGCCAAAGATACTTACCAAGATGCGAAGCTTCATCTTGTCTGCACGAACTTCATCGATAATCCCATCAAAGTTAGTGAATGGACCATCCTTCACTTTGACGTTCTCACCCTTACGGAAATTGACTTCTGCACGAACTTGCTGCTTTTGAGCCTCGACCGCCTCAGGGGAAGTCAGGCGCAACACCTCAGCATCAGTGATCGGCCGCGGTGGACGACGAGAGTCACCGCCAACAAACCCCGTGATTTTTGGAGTGTTACGCACGAGTGCACCGGTTTCATCAGAAAAGTCCATTTCGACCAGGATGTAACCCGGGAAAGACGTTTTCTCCACACGCTTCTTTTTGCCGCTTTTCAGCAGGGTCTCAGTTGCTGTACGTGGAACAAATATCTGACCGAATTTGCCCTCCATGCCCTGAGACTTAATACGCTCTAAAAGACCGTGACGGGCCTTCTCTTCAGAGCCAGTGTGCGTATGAACCACGTACCATTTTTTGCTAGATGATAAAGTTTCCACGAGGGTCTCTCCAATAGTCACAAGCGATTAAGCCAGCAACAATTTCAAAATCTTGGCCCAAGCCATATCGAAAACAGTCAATATTACCGAAAAGATTGCCACGACAACGCAGACAATCATTGTAAGCTTCTTAGTGTGTTCCCAGTCCGGCCATTGAACCTTACGCAGCTCACTCACCGAAGCCTGAAAATATTCATGACGCGCAGAATCTCTGACAAGCAACCAAATTGCTAAAACGCCTAAGAGAACAGCGACCACGACACTGCCAACGTTGTAGCCTGCCTCATAACGCTCCAGCCATCCAGCTTTGAGGCCTACGAACATCAGCATTTTCCAAAAAACAAAACCCGCCAAACAAGCCCAAACGGCATAGACGGTTCTCAGCCATGTAGCATCATCTTTTTGCATAGTTCACCCAAATTCCAAAGACACTCTTTAAGAGAATTGGCAGGCGAGGAGGGACTCGAACCCACAACAAACGGATTTGGAATCCGCCGCTCTACCATTGGAGCTACTCGCCTGGAGTTAGACACGATAAAAAGTGGCCCCTTTCGGGGCCACTTCAAGAAACTTAGAGCCGATCAGTCAAGAATGTCAGCTACAACGCCGGCGCCAACGGTACGACCACCTTCGCGAATCGCGAAGCGAAGTTGCTTGTCCATAGCAATCGGAGTGATGAGCTCAACTTCCATAGCGATGTTGTCGCCTGGCATAACCATCTCAACATTGTCTGGCAACTTGATAGAGCCAGTCACGTCTGTTGTGCGGAAGTAGAATTGAGGACGGTATCCTTTGAAGAATGGAGTATGACGTCCGCCTTCTTCTTTCGTAAGGATGTAAACCTCAGCTTTGAATTTCTTGTGTGGCTTGATAGAGCCTGGCTTAGCAAGAACCTGTCCACGCTGAACATCTTCACGCTTGGTACCACGTAGAAGAATACCGCAGTTGTCACCAGCGCGGCCTTCGTCGAGGAGCTTACGGAACATTTCAACACCAGTACAAATTGTCTTCTGAGTATCACGGATACCAACGATTTCCATTTCATCGCCAGTTCTGATGATACCGCGCTCGACACGACCAGTTACCACTGTACCGCGGCCAGAAATCGAGAACACGTCTTCGATTGGCATCAGGAATGGCAAATCAACTGGACGCTCTGGAAGAGGAATGTAGCTATCGCATGCAGCGATCAATTCACAAATCTTCTTGCCCCACTCCCCGTTTGGATCTTGGGACTCAAGAGCTTTCAATGCGGACCCACGGATCACTGGAGTATCGTCACCAGGGAACTTGTAGGTGTTGAGAAGTTCGCGAACTTCCATCTCGACGAGATCAAGAAGCTCAGCGTCATCAACCATGTCACACTTGTTCATAAACACAACAATCTTAGGCACGCCTACTTGGCGAGAAAGAAGGATGTGCTCACGAGTTTGTGGCATTGGTCCGTCAGAAGCAGAAACAACGAGAATCGCGCCGTCCATCTGAGCGGCACCAGTAATCATGTTCTTAACGTAGTCAGCGTGACCTGGGCAGTCAACGTGAGCATAGTGACGATTATCAGACTCGTACTCTACGTGTGTTGTGGAGATCGTAATACCACGTGCTTTTTCTTCCGGTGACTTGTCGATTTGGTCATACGCCAATCCTTGTCCACCGAACTTCTTTGCCATGATGAATGTGATCGCAGCAGTTAGTGTTGTCTTACCGTGGTCAACGTGGCCAATTGTACCGATGTTAACGTGTGGTTTCTTCCGCTCAAACTTCTCTTTTGCCATTGGCTTCCTCCCGCTGTTGGCAGTATAAAAAGCAAAACTATATTAATAAACAATCTAATCGTTCACCACGCTAAAGCCTTACGAACTTCGGAATGGATAGGACGCGAAACACTAACACCGAAACAGCTCAATGTCGAGCCCATCGCCTGTTAGGCGAGATCGACAGCAGATGGTAAGGTGGAGCCTCGGACGGGACTCGAACCCGTGACCTCGTCCTTACCAAGGACGTGATCTACCAACTGAGCTACCGAGGCAGTATTGGAGCGGAAGACGAGGGTCGAACTCGCGACATTTAGCTTGGAAGGCTAATGCTCTACCAACTGAGCTACTTCCGCTTACCCTTGGATGCTTCCTGCTAAAACACCCAAAAACTGCTGAAACCGGTGTTCGGCTCTCCGGCAGCCTGACTCGATGGTGGATG
>CAMDGW010000003.1 GCA_945897695.1 Pseudobacteriovorax antillogorgiicola
TAATGTGCCGCTTTCTTTGGCGGTATTCTCGCGTGAAAGATGCGTCCGAAAAACCTCTACCGCAGTCTAAACATTTATACCGGCGAATCGGTACTGCACAGCTTGACCTTCTAAATGTGCCAGCGCCACAAATAGACCTAGCGGTATTCCTGGGGAAGGGACAGCACCTTGGGCAATCTGGAAGTTTCGTCGTTTTACTCGTCATGCATCGCAATCTACGACAAAAATCAGCTATTCAGCGCCTGACGTCTAAATTCTCTTAATCCCTAATATTGCTGTGTAAATAGCAACGCATAGCGCCCCATACGCAGCTCTGTAGGAGCTCGGCCAGACAATGGTTCCAAACAATTAAGTCGGGCAGTTCGTAAAGATTGAATAAATAGGGTTGATCTACCGGACATTTGTCGATAGAACCTCGGCCGACCAAAAAAACATTGTTCTGTGCCATAACCTGTATAAGCCATTGATTGGAATGGTGTTTCTACCGGGCGCCGCAAATGCCCGTCTATAGGAGTGAGAGATGAGAATGTTCGCTAAGGTTTTTCTTTGTGGGGTTGTTTTTTCTAGTATGTCCGTAGTTTCCTGCGGAGCCCGCGAAGACTCAAGTTATCTAGCTGGCCGTCACGGTAAGCCAAACAGACACGATAAACCCAACAATGACCGAATTGACCACAATGATCGCTCCGATCAGGGTTCTGGCGAGCGTCAGGATGGTCGTTTCCCCCATAAGCCACACAATGACATGACTCCGGGGTCTCTTTGTGAGCATAGCTCCACGACGAGATACCCAGAGCATGTGAAATACTGTGAGCGTAATGTTGACGGTGAAACAAAGCACGAAATCTTCGTTGCTTATGATCGTGAGTTTGGCTACGAAACCACGAAAATGAATCGTGGAAGTTTCAAGATCGATCACCTGATTCCTCTTTGTTTGGGTGGAAGCAACGAGGTCAGCAATCTTTGGCCACAACACGTAACTATTTATGAGAATACAGACCCAATTGAACCATTCCTTTGTGAGGTTCTATCCAGAGGTCGCATTAAGCAGTCGGAAGCTGTGAAGCTAATTCTTACAATCAAGCAAAGTCCGTTTACTGCTCCTGAAGAACTTCGTAAACTAGAAGCACGCTTCTAAGATCCGTCGTTTTCTGGCCTGTTAGCTTGGGGACGACCATTGTAAGGATGGTGTTCCTGTGAAGGCCTGGTTGCTTCCAATATTAAAGCAATTGTTGATTTTTATCGCCGTGGTTGTTGTCATTGGTCAGTGGCAATCACGGCATTTGCCGTCTGGGGAGGCGCCGGTCTCTGGCGTCCGAACTATTGCTGGAGACAGCCAATCACTTCCAATCAAAGGTCAAGCCACGTTGATCTACTTCTTTGCCCCATGGTGTGGTGTGTGTAAGTTGAGTATGCCGAATCTAAACACGATTCAGAGGTTATTCCCTACTTTGTCAATTAATGCAGTGGCTCTTGATTTTGAATCCGAAGAGGATGTTCGCAAATTTTCTGAAGATCTCGGGCTGCGCGTGCCGATTTTACTCGGCGGAGAAGATCTTAGGAAAAGCTGGCAGATAGATGCCTACCCTACTTATATGATTATTGACTCAAGTGGTAAAATTAGAGCCTCCGCCATTGGTTATTCGTCACAATTGGGTATGATATTACGAGTGACATGGACAAAGATTTTTTCCTGACGAGGTTTGCATGGACGCAACCGAACAGTTTGTTGAATTTGATAAAAAGCTTGTCGCTGCAGCGAAAGGCATAAAAATTCTCAGCACGTTGGGATGGGGTGAGCAGACTGCGCACGATTTTTTGGAAGGATGGCGGTCTGGTAACCCAAAAACTCCGCAAATCGAATACCAAAAATTCAATTATGCAGAGGAAAAATCCCTTCTCAAATCAATTATCGACACAGCCAATAGTGATCACCCTGTTGGTGGTTATTTGGCCGAAACTGCTCACAGCTACTATGTTGCAGCTCAGATGCTCGAGAGCCTCGGGACTTCGGCGTTCAGAGAATGTAGCGAGGCTCTCTACGGTCGTCCTGACGAGTCCCTTGGAGCATTATCTAATCTTGAACTTGCCGATGATTTTATTCGGATTACCAACGACTTCGCTGCGATTATGGACTTCAGTGATGATACGGGCGTACTTCACAGTGGCGAGACCGCAATAAAAATAAAATCTCGGGCTGATGAGTTTTTTCAAGATTATAGCATCAAGGTCATGGTCGATGATGATCTAACGAGCAAAGCTGCGGCTGGAAGTGAGCGCGTGCGGATCCGTGGTAATTCGAACTTTACTCTGGCCGAAATTGAGCAACTCATTCAGCACGAGGTTTTCGTTCATTCAGCATCAATGCTCAATGGTCGACGCCAACCATGGCTTAAGTCACTTGGACTCGGCGCTCCGCGCACAACAGCCACCCAAGAAGGACTTGCCACTTTTGCCGAGCTAATTACAGGGACCATGGATCTGGCTAGACTGCGTCGCATTGCGCTACGTATCAAAGGTATTCAGCATGCCCTTGACGGTGCCGACTTTATGGAGACCTTCAAGTTTTTTATGAATGCGGGTCAGTCCGAGCTCGAAAGTTTTCAATCGGCAGCAAGAATTTTTCGCGGTGGAGATGTTACTGGTCGAAATGTTTTCACAAAAGACGGTGTGTACTTAAAAGGTCTGTTGTCAGTTCACACCTTTCTGCGCAAGGCTATTCAAGAGCGAAAAATTGATTACCCACAGCGCTTATTTGCTGGTCGTTTAACAATTAGTGATATTGTTAAATTAGACGGAGCTTTTGACGATGGTTGGATTGCCCCTGCAAAGTATCTGCCCCCTTGGGTCGCCAATCGTCAGGGACTTGCGACATATCTTTGCTATAATGCATTTTCTCATCGTTTGAAGCTCGAGGAAATTCGATTGGAAGATTTCGCGCAGGAGATGCGCGATCTGTCGGCAGTTGATTAACTAGGCCGAATCAAACCAACTATGATGAAAAATGTTATCTTGTTACTTACGCTTGGGTACCAGTTGGCACTTCTCTTTGACACACCCAGGTACCGGCAGGTTTGCGAATACTTCAGCCGGTAGGGGGTTACATGCATATAGGTGATCACAGCCTTTTGGAAGGCCTGTGGCTGGTACTAGCTGTTTGAATTTTGTGAGTTCAGACCTATGAACTAGAAGGCCTTCAGTGCCGCATTGTGTTGGACAAAGCTGTCCACGCCGTATTTCCCATCGCGTTCGAACGCAGTCGTCATCGGCCGTGCAGTGATTCATTTTTTCTACTTTTGTGAGTAGACCTTCATGTTCAACAGCCACAATTGGCAGAGTAGAAAATAAAAAAACTAGGCAACTCAATATCAGTTGTTGGCAAACTATGCCTATCCGCGAGCTTCGACGATATCTATGAAAAATAAAAAGTTTCAAAGTAGGCATTATTGGTGACTCCTTAAATAGGATTATCAATTCACTGACAGCGCTTCTGGATTACCGAGGTGCCGGCTAAAGTTAGTCATCTCCACTGGAACGCCGTGAGGGTGTGAGGTGCCACTGACTCGAAAGAGCCCCCAGCCGTCCGTCGCCACTCCCGGACAAAGAGTGACGCCATTTTTTAGGACGAGGCCAGCAGGCTTGAAAGGTTTTTAATTTGCAAAAGCGCGGTCTCATGGACTCGTCGTTAGCACTAGGTAGGTCTCTCGGGGATCTTTAGATGGCGCAGTTATAAGTCACTTCAGGCTTGGTGACAGAGTCTTTGAGCCTGGCTGTAAATGTGTCGCTGCCGTTGCGTTCCAGGTCAATTGAAAGAGTCAAGTCTCCGCTACTGTAGGTTCTGCGGATTTCAGCGGATTCCCTGGTTTCAATAGCAAGGCTTACCGCCTTTATGGTTTGGTTTTCTTGGCTCGACTCACCGCTATCCATGAGTAATAGACCTTTCCTAGCGACCGTGTCTTCTTGGACAATAATATTGCGGTAGACGGGGCCAGGTGTTTCACTGGAGCAAGTTGCGTAGAGTTTCATTTTTCCAGATGAGTTTGCTGAAGAGGTCTCTGCATTTTCACTGCGCATTCGACATGCTTCAAGAGCAAATGTAGCAAGAGTGACCATAAAAATTTTGTTCCAAACTTGCATGTAATCCTCCCTGGATCCTAGACGTTAAAGCGGAACTCCATGACGTCTCCGTCTTTAACAGTGTACTCACGCCCCTCAGTCCTAATCAACCCCATTTCCTTGAGTTTGGCCTTGCTGCCAGTCTTCACCAGGTCATCGATGGCATAAACCTCAGCGCAGATGAATCCTCGCTCAAAGTCTGAGTGGATCTTTCCCGCAGCTTGGGGGGCTTTATCACCGCGATTTATGGTCCATGCATGGACCTCTTTTTCACCGGCAGTAAAATAAGTTTGCAGGCTGAGAGTTTCATAGCCTGATCGAATCATTCTATTGAGACCAGGTTCAGTGACGCCGAGGGAATCAAGCATTTCCTTGCGAGACTCAAGGTCTAGCTGAATCAGTTCTTCCTCTATCTTGCCACTGATAATAACTGTCTGAGCATTTTCAGATTTTGCTCGTTCCTTGACGGCCAGTGTATATTTGTTGTCTTTTGTGCCGTCGCACATTGATTCCTCAACGTTGCAGACGTACAAAATTGGTTTGGCAGTGATTAAGTGTAGATCCCGCCATGCGTCGTTTACTTCAAGAACCTCTCCAACAAACTCCTGTACGCCGAAGGTTCTTGCCGGTTTCAGCGCTTGCAGGTGATTGTTGAGTGCTTCTAGCATGGCAACAATGGCCCCGAATTTTTTACTGCCGCTTTTGTTCAGCTTACGATTTCTATCCAGAGCAACTTCTACCGTAGCGACGTCTGAATAAATTAATTCGGTATCGATAGTTTCGATGTCGCGAATTGGATTAACGGAACCATCGACATGCACGATGTCCCCATCGTCGAAACAACGAACAACGTGAGCAATCGCATCCGTGCTACGAATATGTCCCAAAAATTGATTCCCTAGACCTTCACCCTTGGAGGCTCCGCGGACCAATCCAGCAATATCAACGAACTCCATAAAAGTTGGGACAATCTTCTGCGTCTTGATGATTTGTGAAATGATATCCAATCGCTTGTCTGGCACGTCAACGCGACCAACGTTTGGGTCGATAGTGCAGAAAGGGTAATTCGCAGACGCCGCACCAGCAGCTGTGACCGCATTAAAAATAGTGGATTTACCTACATTTGGAAGCCCGACGATGCCGCATTTGAAACCCATGAAAGACCTCTGATCCTTTTATCGACGCATGTTGATGAATTGAATTGGAAATTGAAGCTCTTTACCGCGAAGCATAGACATAACAGCCTGTAGTTCGTCGATACTTTTGCTGGTTACACGGAGTTGCTCTCCTTGAACTTCCGTCGTGACTTTGAGCTTGGAGTCTTTGAGAAGTTTTGTGACCTCTTTCATCTCTTCTTTTTCGAGAGCTGCTTTGAGTTCCACAAACTGGCGGAGCATGTTGCCAGAGGCTGCTTCTTCTGGGTTATATTTGAGGCCGCGAAGGTCGATGTTGCGTTTGGCCATTTTTTGCTGCATGACCTGGTGAATGGCTCGGAGTTTTAACTCGTCGTCAGCCATAATTTTGATTTTTTTAGCCGTCTTATCGAGCTCAATGGAGGATTTCCCTCCCCGGAAGTCAAAGCGCTGCTCGATTTCCTTTGAAGTCTGATTGATGGCGTTTTCGACCTCCATTAGGTCCAGTTCGCTGACGATGTCAAATGATGGCATAGAGGCGCCCTCCCTTCTTCGGGTCAGAGCTTTTAAGAAAGCTCCTGATATTTGTGACAAATTCTTGCCGTACTGCAGGTCATTCCCGTACACTGTAAGCATGGGAAACGCAATCAAAAGATCGACATTTTCGGCGCTTGCACTTGCTGTGAAAGCTGCGGCCGGCTTGTCTATCCTGACGATCAATGCTTACGGGCAGCCTGCCCTAACTCCCGCCAAGATTAATGATCAGCAGAAGTCGAATCAAAGCTATCAGGAATGCGTAGGATTAGCCACAAGGGCTGTTAAGTCGGGTAAACTCCAAACCCAGGACCTTGCTGTCGCAGTTTCCCGCTGCGGTGAGAAGTTTCCCTCAATAGCATTATTCAACTCCTGCAAAAAAAGTGTGCTCAAAAACGCCAAGGGCAAGGACTTGTCTGCCCTCGACTTCAGTCAGTGTAAGAAGATCCAGTCGGCGGTTGATTTTAATCCGGCAGTGGCAACTCCCCTTTATGTTGGGGAAGGAATGGCATTTTTTGCAGGCGTTGGCCTAAACCATGAGCTGTCCGTCAATGACATGCAAGCGCCTAATTTTACCTGTGAAAGATTTTCTGAGGCCGTCAAAGATATTCCAAATAAGGCCCATCACATTCTCTTTGGAAACAACGCCCGAATGTTTCTTACGGGGCCTGAACAAGCAAAGTACCTGCAGGCGCTAAAGGTCCGAGCATCAAAAATTCAAAAAGGAAAAAAGTACAATGATATTATTGGTTTGGGGCGTGTTTTTGGTGAGCCGCTCACCGAGCAGTCGATGATTTATTTTCCGTCGGCATCCTGTGACTTCAAAGGGGTCAGTGGTCAAACCTTGTCCGGGCTCAGCATTTATTATTTGCCTGATAATGAGGCAAAAATGGCGACCCCTTATTTTGGGATTGCCTATTACAAGGCAAATCAGAAGACCATCACCACCCCTGAACTCGTGGCGGACCTACTGTCAAAATTGGGTAGTGATTTCATGGCTTACAGTAAGGATGCTTCAACGGTATTTATCTCAGCCAGGCCCTTTCAGGAGGTTGACCGAGAAAGGGATCCCCGCAATATTTGTAAACTTCCGCGCCAGCATCAATTTGTGGCTGTCGTGCGCACTATGGCTACAAATTCCAATACCCCCGAATATTTACTGCTGGCTAATGTCCGGAATTTATGCGATTACGGAGATCGCTTGGCTCGAAAGATGGCCCAGCAATGACTCAACGAAGGGCAGGTGATTTTTAAATGCCAGGTATTCGTATTCGTGAAGGTGAAGCTTTTGAAGGAGCGCTTCGTCGCTTCAAGAAGCAGTGTGAGAAAGGTGGCGTTCTGAGTGATATTCGCAAACGCGAACATTATGAGAAGCCTTCTATTCGCCTGAAGAAGAAGTCCATAGCAGCTCGCAAGCGCGCAGCTAAGAAGAGCCGCAAATACTAAGCCATTGAAATGGTTTATATAGCGTTTCTGATCGTTACAAAAAAAAGAAAGACCCGCTGTCCATAGTGACAGCGGGTTCTTTTTTGTGTTTTGATGCACAGCAAACTGAAATGTTGCAGGAATAACCCAAAGGTGTGCGGGCATGACGGCGTCTCTCGACGATGTAAAACAGCGAATCAAGTTACGAGTTCCGATTGATCAATTGATCGGTGAAACGGTGACACTCGTACGTCGCGGCGCAAGTATCACGGCCTGCTGTCCGTTTCATGCAGAGAAATCTCCAAGCTTTCACATCTATCCGGATAATCATTATTACTGTTTTGGCTGCAAGGAAACTGGCGATGCCATCACGTTTGTTCGCAAGACCAGGGAAATGTCGTTTATTGAATCGTTAAAGTTTCTCGCTAGTAAATACGGAATTGAAGCACCAGAGCTTGAAGAGTCGGAGTCACTAAAGCGTCGACGCGGTGAACAGGCAGCACTCAGTCAAATGATGGCTGCAGCTCAAGATTTTTTTAAAACGGAATTTAAAAGTCCGCGCGGAGCAGAGGCCAAAGCTTATCTGCAGAGTCGCGGCTTTACCGATGAAAATATCGATAAATTTGGTTTTGGTTTGACGCCAACAGAGGGGTTTGGATTGGTCAAACATTTGCGAGGACTTGGATTTCGCGAAGATGACATGATTCGAGCAAGTCTGGCGGTGTTAAGTACAAAATCAGGACGTCCCTATGATTTTTTCCGAGAGCGTATCATGATTCCAATACGCGATGTGCAGGGGCGGGTTATTGCGTTTGGTGGGCGAACAACTGTAAATGATCCAGCCAAATACAAAAACAGTGGAAGCACTCCGCTTTTTGACAAGTCGGGAGTTTTGTTTGGTCTGGATCATGCCCGTGAGGCTGTAAAAGATAAAAGGCAGGCTCTCATCGTAGAGGGCTACATGGATGCCCTATGTCTTTGGCAAGAAGGTTTTCATTATGTTGTTGCTTCCATGGGGACGGCCTTGACAGTCCGACAATTGAAATTGCTTTATCAACAGACTAAGGTCTCAGATGTCATCATCCTCTTTGACGGTGATGCACCGGGACAAAAGGCCACTTTAGATGCCATCGATGTTGTTCTCGAGGTCCCCGATCTGCGCGTCAAGGCAGCAAAACTTGTTGGTGGCGAAGATCCAGACACGTTTGTCCGCAAACAAGGTGCCGAGGGGCTTGAAAGGATCATTCAAAACTCCGTGGATTTGATTGACGTGGCAATTGGCTCAAAGTTAAGGGGAATTAGTCCGGCCGCCATCCCCACGGTGGTTACTAAGGATTTTGTACCTTGGCTATCGAGGGTTACAGACCCAATTAAGCGGGGCTACCTGGTTAATCGGATTTTCGGATTGACGGGCGTTCCTGTCGACGCAATTAACCGGCAGTTGCGGTCGTTTCACCTGACACCATCTCCTGGGATGCACTTAATGCGCCGTTTGGATGGTGCTGCGGTAAGGGAGTCTGCCGATGGTGAAGAAAGACCGAAAGTTCTTCCCACAAGAGACCTGGCTCCCATCGAGAAGGGATTTTTAGGGAACATATACTTCGCCCAGCCCGGTGAGATTGATCCTGGGACCACGGGGGCATTCATCTCAAAGGAGCTGATGCTTGAACCACTCTGGGATCAATTTGCAAAACAGGTTGTGCAATGCCATGCTGAGGGGGGCGTACCCACAGAAAAGGCTGAATTTTTGGCCTATTATTCCAGTGAAGAGGTTAAAATTCTTGCTGCCATCACGGAGCTGTCGCCAGATTCATTTGCGACCGATAATCGCAAAAAAACCCTTGAGCGGCTTGTTGTGGAGCAAAAACGAAGTAACATTCAACAGTCCATAGCGTTGCTGAAGCGCCAGGTTCAGCTGGCATCCAGTCAGTCCCCGGAGGAAGTCCCTGGATTTTTGGCTGAAGTTATGGCGCTAACCCAAAGTTTATCGGCCCTGGACCGCTCTCTCAGTGACCGCTGAACGAGTGATTTCATACCGCAAGAATTGTTATGAAAGACTCTTAGGCACAAATCTTGCAAACCCTTGTGGTGCTTGGGTTTTTGTTGCAAGTCTTGGGGATTGTGGATAGTATCGGACGCTTATCTCTTTAACGCCCGCTGGCGGTGAACGCGTACGGCTGTTATTGCTGATCATTCAAATGTGCTTCGTCTTTTGAGTTCAAATATTTTTTATTTTTTTTGAGGCGATACATGGCCAAGACGACCAAGGCAAAATCGAAGACAACATCCAAAGGCACTGCGCCCAAAGTGCAGGCACAACCTTTGAAGAAACCAGCATCGAAAGTTGCCGCAAAGGGCCTGTCCCTCAAGACAAGTAAGCCAGCAGCAAAATCACCGACTGTGATGGCGGCGACAAAAAAGCCCGCAGCGAAAAAGTCGGCAGCTAAACCTGCTTCTAAACCAGTTAAGAAAGTGGCGGCGCCCGCGAAGAAGCAAGTGGTTGCAAAACCTGCTGCAGCGAAAGCACCTCAAAAACCATTGGCGGTCAAAGAGGCTATTAAGCCGACGGCTAAGCCACCAGCAAAGCCTGCTGTGAAGTCAGTTGCGAAGCCAATGGCAAAGCCTGAGGTGGTCGTGGCTGCGGTTGCTCCCGCAATAGAGGCTCCAGCAACTGAGCAACCTCGTCGTGGACGTCCACCAAAGTCTGCTGCAGGAGTGGATGCAAAACCACAAACTGCAGAGGTTAAAGTACCAGGACGCAGAGGTCGTCCGCCAAAAAATCCCTTACTTGATATTCCCGGCATCACTGGCGGAAAATCCGGTGGCTTGGAACTTCATAAAATTATCGAAGGACTTGCCAAACAATTCAAAAAAGCCGGTACAGTGGCCTTCAAAGATATTGAAGCTGCTTTTCCCAAAGGATCCATTAATCAAGACCTTTTGGACGACGTTATCGTCTCTCTTCAAGACCGTGGCATCGAAATCGCAGACCGTCGCGGTGCTGCGGGACTTCGCAAAGGGGCCTCCGGCGAAGACGAGATGATTGGCGGGATGGATGAAGATGGAGAAATTGGATCGGATATTGAAGCTGGAGATACAGAGGCCGAAGAGGGTGCCGAGGCTCCTGCAGAATTTGATGCTTCAGATGCGGCCATTGGTAAGTCCAATGACCCTGTAAGAATTTATCTTCGCAAGATGGGTGCGGTCGCATTGCTTTCCCGCGAAGGCGAAGTCGTTATCGCAAAGAAAATTGAAAATGAAGAGAACCGCATACTTGAGCGTGTTCTTGGATTCCAAATCGGCATGGATGCGATCATCAACACCGCAAAAGCGTTTGTTGCTAACGAAGTTCGAATGAAAGCTTTCATCAAAGGTTTTGACGATGATGAGGCTAGCAATAACGAGCAGGAACACTTCGAGAAGGTCCGTCTTCAAACAGTCGAATTCCTAAAGATTCATGATGAATTTGAAGCTGCAGCAAAAAAGGCCGCAACCAACCCAAAATTGGTGGCAAAAGTCGATGCTGTTCGCGAGCGTATTTTTAGCGGCCTCAAGGACCTGAATATTAACCGTAAGATGCTTGCTAGTATTATCAATCAGATGGCGCAGTATGCAAATGCGGCGCGTGAAGCCCGTCAAGATATGGAGTACTATGCTCGCCGTCTTCAGACGAACGTGGAAGAGCTAGGCAAATATATTGGCGCAGGAAACTCCAAGCCGTTTGGCTCGGCTGGTGATCGTGAATGGCTCCGTATTGTCCGTAATTTCCAAGCTGCTCAGGATACGATTCAGCGTGTGCAGCATCAAACTGCAATGACGCTCGACGACCTCGCATCGGCTCACAAAGATTTAGCGGCGATGCATCAGGCGGCAGAAAGTGCCAAGCGTGAGCTTGTTGAGGCAAACCTTCGTTTGGTTGTTTCGATTGCGAAAAAATACACTAACCGCGGTCTGCAGTTCCTGGATCTGATTCAGGAAGGGAATATCGGCTTGATGAAGGCCGTCGAGAAATTTGAATATCGTCGTGGTTACAAATTCTCAACCTATGCAACATGGTGGATTCGCCAAGCGATCACTCGTGCGATAGCTGACCAGGCGCGTACGATCCGTATCCCCGTCCACATGATTGAAACAATCAACAAAATGATTCGTACCAGCCGTTTCCTTGTTCAGGAAATGGGTCGTGAACCGACACCGGAAGAAATCGCGGCGCGTATGGATCTTTCTGTCGATAAAGTTCGCAAGGTTCTCAAAATTGCTGTTGAACCGATCTCCCTTGAGACTCCGATTGGTGAAGAGGAAGATAACCATATTGGGGACTTCCTTGAGGATAAATCTCAGTCAAGTCCAAGCGAAAGCGTGATGACGGGAAGCTTGTCTGAGCAGACTCGCAAAGCGCTGGCTACTTTAACGCCACGTGAAGAAAAAGTTCTTCGTATGCGATTTGGTATTGCCGAACGCAGTGATCATACCCTAGAAGAAGTAGGTCAGAACTTCGACGTGACCCGTGAACGAATTCGTCAGATTGAGGCGAAAGCGCTCCGGAAGCTTCGTCACCCTAGCCGCAGCAAGAAATTGCGTGCGTTTATTGAGGGATGATCTGATTCCATTTGAAATTACGATGCTCCCAATTGGGGGCGTCGCAATTTTGGTGGGGGCTCATAGCTCAGTGGTTAGAGCAGCGGTCTCATAAACCGCTGGTCCCTGGTTCAAGTCCAGGTGGGCCCACCACCGCTTTCCGATTGTCTGTTTTTCATTGATAAGTCGTCAGACTTTGCCCGTGCCTCGGTCATGTACATTTGAGTACACTCCCTGGGCTCGGGCATTGTCTTTCTTGTCTCAATAAAAAATAGAAGATGTGGTACCGCGCTTTCGCAGAAAACCATGAAGGTGGGAGCAAAGTTAAAATGAATCAAATTAAGACGGCAATTGTAACGGCTTCAGGCAAAGGGATGGGTGCAGCCTGCGCTAGGCACCTTCATGAGATTGGTTACAAACTGGCGCTGCTATCTCCTTCAGGATCAGCCGAGTCACTTGCAAGGGAATTTGACGGTATTGGCATAACAGGCAGTGTCACCGAGCCAGGAGACTTGGAGCGATTAGTCAACGAGACGTTGAGCAGATATGGTCGTATCGATGCGGTTGTGAATAATACGGGACACCCACCGAAAGGTGACCTTCTGGAAATATCGAGCGACGACTGGCATCTGGGATTAGACATGATGCTCATGAACGTCATCAACATTAGTAAACTTGTTGTTCCAGTGATGGCAAAACAAGGTGGTGGTTCGATTGTCAATATCTCGACAGCTGCAGCCAGGGAACCAAACTTAAAATTCCCCGTGTCTTCAGTTATAAGAGCCAGCTTGGGATCATTTACCAAATTATTCGCAGAGCGTTATGCATCTAAAAATATTCGCATGAACAATGTTCTGCCAGGCATGATCGACTCCTTTCCTGTGAATCAGGATTTTTTGAATAAAATTCCGATGCAGCGTTATGGTACCGTCGAAGAAGTGGCAAGGTTGGTTTGCTTTTTAGCATCTGAGGAAAGTTCTTATATAACTGGTCAGAGCATCGCTATCGATGGTGGCTTGACGAAAAGCATGTAAGCAGACGATCGATAACGGGACGGTCTGCCGACAAATTGGAGGCATTACGATAGAATCCTGGGGATAGGTAGCTTCATGCACCCCAAGTGGCCGCGGCGCGCCGCAGAGCATCGTGAAACTCAAGATTCAGAAATCCCCTGAGAGGATTTTGCGCAACGAATTCCTTTAGCGGACCTTGCGGAATCAGGAACTCTCTGGTCTTGGTAATTGTGTCATCAATTTTAAAAGAGGATGTCATGTATCACGTCTCAGTTGAATTCCAAGAGCCTGATGGTACAGCAAGACTTTTGTATTGTGAAACTGTCTTAAATTTGTGCTCAGTATATTAATAACGCAGGAATTGATTTTTTTTTAAACAGATTAATGTTTGGTTAACGGGCCAAATAATTTGACTTGGACAGTTAGAAAAGGTGACAATGATAGGAAAGAAACTTCTGAAAGAATTGTCATTGAGCTTGAACGGTTAAGGGTATTTGTGAACCTACGTTTTTCTAACAAGCTTATGTCTATGGCCCTAGCCCTAGCGTCTCTGTCTTTTGCAGGCGCTATTTATGGTGGGGTCGTCGTCGGTGATACTCCGATTGATGACAATCCTCAGGTTGTTCTTGGATTGCCCACCTCCGTAAACGACTCCTCAATCACGGTGAGTCGAAAACAATATGTTATCAGTTGGAACTTTGAGCGACGAATACCAGAATGGGTTGCCTGGAGTTTGAACAAAAGGCTTCTGGGTTCTGTCACTCGTTCAAATGTTTTCCGTCTCGATAGGGATTTGGACGAGGCCCTTGTTGATCAGGAGCTTGATTCTGTCGGCCCGAGTGATTACAAAGGATCCTGCCTAGATCGTGGGCACCAGGTGCCAAGTGGAGACAGGACGGCAACTGATCCTGACAACGAATCAACATTTCTTATGAGTAATATCATGCCGCAGTCGGCGCACTTAAACCGCCGCACCTGGGTCAGCCTTGAAAGATTTCTTCGACGCCAGGTTCTTGAGAATAATCAGATTGTGCAGATCTACGCCGGCGCTATACCAGAGGCTCAGGGCAATGGGATCGGCCCGAAAAAAGATATTCACGTGCCAGCGGCCAACTTCAAGGTGGCTGTCTTTATGCCCAATCCTAAAGCTAAAATTCAGAAGACTCGTTTTTTTGTCGTCAATTTCCCAAATGTGACCAGCAAGGGAACCAATCCAGTCAAAGACCACAAGCAGGCGTGTTGGGACTCCGAGCATACGGTGCGATTGGATGAGTCCAATAGACAGCCTCTTTGGCGTGACCATCTGAGCAAATTAAACTCCGTAGAAAAGCACTCCGGCTTAAAGTTTGATTTTCTTGCCGATGCTCACGAAATGATGGCTGCGGAAGTTGACCAGCTGATATCAGAAGAAAATCGGCGTTATTTCAATCAGGGTGTTCACCTGTACCTGCAATCTCCGGCCTCAAACTAATCTGCACCATGAAGAATGCACCGAAGTCCGTCATACTTCGCCTGAGGTTTTGACTTTGTTTGTAGAGTGCCAATACGAATTGCATGGGAGTCCCTTCCGAATTCTCGCGGGAGCTGAAGGCGCACTCCTTCCCCGGAATAAATTTCTAGTTTTTCTGTCGATATTTGTGAGACCGGAATATCAGCTTTTATAAGTTCGTCGTCTATGCCCCAGCTCAGCTTGAAGATCTTGTGGGGATAAAAGTTGACGATCACAAATATGTGATCATCTTGGCACTCGAGTGCCGCATAGCGCTCCGGAAAATCCAGGACAGCGCCGAAAGCGAATTCCTTAGTCCCCATGATGAAAAGCATCAGCATCCAGCGGATCATGGCCATAGCTTTGTAAACTTGGATATTCAGTAACGTCATGATGATTCAAAATCCTTCCTAGCTCTGTTTCTGCGCGGCCCTTGAAAGCGAATTATGGTAAAATATAACAATTGTCAGCTTTGAAATGGTCGATTCTGCAAATGTCAGTCAGCGACAGGTGGAGAGCTTTAGAGATGAAACATACCGCAGCAATATTTTTAGTAGTGCTCTTTGTAGGTTGTATGCCGCTCAAGCAAAGTGGCATCGCTGACCGTTCGTCCCTAAAAGACCAAACAGCAGGAGATGTTACCGTACTTTTCCATCCTGTGGATCCGAGTCTGCAGATCATCAGTAAGGAGCTGCAAAAGGCGCACACCAATATCGATATTGCTATGTATTCCATGGATGTGAGTGCTGAAAGTCCGGTGATTCAAGCTCTTTCAAGTCAGGAGATGCAGGATAAAATCAAAAGCGGGAGTCTTCGCATCCGCATTATTTTTGAGGGTTATGGAAGTGACGAGGATACAAAATCTCGAAGTGAGGCCCTGGAAAAACTTGGCGTGGATGTCAGGTGGTTTTCAAGTGCTCGCAAGGTTCATCACAAGTTTGCTGCAATTGATGCTGGCTCTGCAGATGCTACGGTGATAACGGGATCAGCTAATTGGTCCCTTGGTTCCATGAAAAATTACGATGAAGCCATCATCGTGCTACGCGAGTACCCAGGTTTAACCATGGCGTTCCAAAAAGAGTTTAATCTGCTATGGGGACTATCAGATGAGTATGGTGCGACGCGATTTTCGGACGCCCATCCAACGGCAGATGTCCCCATTGAGGCTGGGGCAACGCCCTGGTTTAATACCTCCAACTTCAAGATTAGCGCAAACCGAATGACAGTGATCGAACCGAAGCTTTGGACCTTGACACATGTGGTTGTCAACGCCATCGACAGTGCTAAGTCGTCGATTAAAATTGCGTCGACCAGGATTGTGCTCCGTCCTGTTTATAATGCGCTACTTAGAGCAGCTGCTCGCGGTATAAAAATTGATATTCTGGTTAATCAAGACGAATATGATGTGCCTGCAATGAGGAAGAATAAGACTCTTTCTGACTGCCCTGTTGAGTATGATGAAAAATGCTCTAAGGAGGTTGATTTTCCCTGGTTCCTCGATTCGCTCACGTATCCGGGAAAAGAAAATCTCAAGGTGCACATCAAATTTTTCAGTCTAAATCCCCGCGTAACTCTGGCAAAACAAATGCACTCAAAATACATCATTGTGGATGATGTTGGGTTGGCCAGTGGATCATTTAATTGGAGTACGTCTGCTGAGTACAACCATATTGAAAACATCGTGGGATTGGATGGTGCTTACTTTGGAAACGTCATCACAGCTTTCTTGGATAATCACAAACGAGTATTCAGCCAAGGTCGAGATCAGTACCAGTCCTATGTGTCTCGAATTGAGAACGCTATCAAAACAGGCGTAAAAACAGACTGCAGCTTTTATCCTATGGCTTTAACCTTTAACGAGATTGATTATCTCCTGGATAGCGGCCAGCGGGCTGGAAATAAACCTTTCAAAGAAGCGTGTAAGTAGTAATTTATGTGGCAATCATATTTATTCAAGTTCATCATTTCTCTGACATCTGTTTTCTTCTGTTTGCCTGTGCCAGGTGGTTTTGCCGGCGAGGCCCGTCAGGAGCAGAAATTTCCTGCATCTAGTTTTGCTGTTGATGCCGGACTATGGATCGCCACTTATGGCATGGAGACCTTTTGGATTCAGCCAGAGGGCTTAAGGACTTTTCCGTCTGGTGCTGTTGATGTCTTTGCACGAGAAAAAATTCATGGTGCTGAAGTTGATGCAGAATATAATGCTCGTGAGAGGGCATGGCGGCATTATTCAGATGCCGGGATCGCCGGACTGGTTGTGGGATCGGTGGCTAGCTCTTTTGCCACGCCCGAGAATCAGTGGACTAAAATGAGCCTTGTTAGTCGAGCTCTTGCGGTCAATAATTTTGCGACAACCGTATTGAAAAACGCAGTTCACAGGTCCAGGCCAAAGCCTACACTCAATAGTTCTGTGCCGCAGGAGGGTGACAATGCAAAATCCTTCCCATCCGGCCACTCGTCTAATGCCATGGTTGCTGCAACCAGTATCGTCCTCTTGACCCCTGATCAGCCTGCAGTTTTTCATGCAGCTATCTACGGGTTGGGAGCTTCCATAGGTCTTGCGCGTATCATGGCTGATCGCCATTTTCTGACGGACGTGTTGGTGGGTGGAGCCATAGGTTACGGTATTACGAGGGTGGTTTTTGCAGATCAGAAGTCACAGACCAGTGTGGTGGCAGGACTCACATCTCTGGGCTACCGCATTGTGTTTTGAAGGATAAATGAGCATTGAAGTGGCAATAGAAAGCGCGATTCTATTGTTGAAGTTTATTTCTTTGTGTCATTAGAAATGCAGTCATGGATGGCGAAGACGATCCATCTTTTATGGTTTCTGACCGTGACGGCATTGACGGTGAATGGTTTAGCAAATTT
The DNA here is from genome assembly GCA_945897695.1 of Pseudobacteriovorax antillogorgiicola. Taxonomy (GTDB): domain Bacteria; phylum Bdellovibrionota_B; class Oligoflexia; order Oligoflexales; family RGVZ01; genus CAMDKS01. Next base: position 17,157 of record CAMDGW010000003.1, read on the forward strand.
CTGAGTGAAGGCTACGGCATCATACTGCCTATATGCCAAACTTCTTTTCAAAGGCGTTTACGCCATGCCAAAAATGTCTGACGTCTACGAGTCCATGCGCACATTAGATGATGACAATGGCGACTGTGCCAATGGCACACCAAACCTTCGCGTCATCAACAAAGCGTTTGTTCGCCAGGGTCTCGCCAAACTGGAAAGCCGCTGCCACTGAGAGGTAGTCGATTTAGAGGAATAATAAACAGGATCAGCTGTGCAGACATCTTTCAGTTTGCCGCTGCATTGGTACCCTCTTACGGTGCGATTGTCAGATGCAGCACTTCCGGGGATGCAAAGCCACAAAGAAAAGTCTGGATCATGCCTTCTTACTTTCGGGCTTTCGCCGAGATTTTGATTCGTGTCAAAAAACTCTTAACTCCATTTAATCCCAATAATTCTGGATTTTTAAAATCATGATGCCGGGTTGAAACGCTAGCTGAAGCGTGCCAAGCGGAGCTTCTCTTGATTATTTGCAAAAAATGCCGTTTACTTATTATTACGAGATTAATACCAAAAATGCTGATGATAACGGAATGAATCAACGTTCCTGTTTAAAGGCAGCTAGTCATTGGAGGGACGAGTGTTATGAGGATTTACGGTGCTTTAATGGTTCTGGCAACTGTCCTGTCATATGGGGCCTGTAAAAATCGCTCAAATGACCCGTCTTCAATGTCTCCAGGAGTCCGAAGTGCCCATGCGGAGGCGGTGGCTAAAGATGCTGCTAAGGGAAATAGTAGGATGGCACTGTCGTCACTCGGTACGTCGCAGCAAGTCCAATTGAGATTTGAGGGCTGCCGAAACGACGGGACTATTTTTCTGCCGACCGCGATTCCAGTCAATGACGGCTATATTTGCCCCGATGTCTATCCAGATCCTCCGAACCAACAAACTTACACGTCTGGGTCGCTTGGCAAGGATTGGAACGAGCTTGATCTTGTTCCCCACAGGCTCTCGACATCGATTGGTAAAAATGGCGTCGCCGAAACATACCAGGTCGCCATTGCTGCAGATCGTCTCAACAACGGCGGCATTCCTGGATATGACCTCATTGAGGCACCTGTATTAAACACCACAAAATCTGACGCCAGCTGTCAGGCACCAGTCGTCAGCGCTCAGGCTGTTAGTGGCGGTCTTCAGGGCGGCGCCAGCTCTACGATTTACAGAGTACTGACTATTACCCAGCAACCTAACACCACCTGTGTTTTCGACTGGTGGGAACGTCTGGCATTGGGTTCTCATAATATTCCTGGCGGATCACTTCAATCATATCTCTTTGACAAGGGATTCAGTGATGGGCAGCTTCAGGGTCAGCGCAGTACTATTCCGATTAATCCCGGTAATGAAGTCAGTCTCACAGGCAATACTGCTTTGAACGCTGTAACCAACTCAAGTCATGTCTGGAAATTGACGACTGACGCGCCTGCCAAAGTAAAATTCTGTAACATCTGTGATCCGCAGCAGAAACCAAAGCAAATCAAAGTTAAACTAAACTGGGAAAAGATCGCGGGTGACCCGCTCAATATTACAATCACCAGCACCGTCGCAGCGACAAACATTATGCACCGGGCCGTTCAGGTGAATGTTGAGAACAAGATCTATGCTGGAACAACCCAGACGACACTTCTCGGCACGATGACTGGATCGTTAGCGTCTCTTGGTGCTGAGATGACGATGAACGTTCCAATGTCTCCATCTTCAATAACTGCTCCCATTGGCCTGACTAACGTCAATAACGTTGTAAAGGTGACATTTACCGACTTGGTGACAAATTCTGTGATCTCAACTGTAGTGGTCACCTCCACGACAGCTGTTAATACGCAGGGAGGGGCTGAATTCGATAATTCAGCTGTGATCAATGACCTGGAAAATCTAACAGGCGGCGGAACTCTGAAATTCTCAACAGATAGTGTCACCGGTCTGCCAGGTTCCTTTGACGGTGGATATGTCGCTGGAACTCAAACAAGTGGGCCCGTCTCATATACATCGACTCCGGTGACTGCTTCCGGTTCGGCGACGTTCAATAAGACCATATTTTTTACGGGGTCTCCTGGGGTGTTAACTACAGGAACCCTCACAAATCTTACAACATTGACCGGCTCAGACTTCAGCATTACCGGCATGAAGCGCAAGAGTGAGGTCAACACAAAGATTAAAACTGACGCGAGTGTGACCTTAAAAATTCTGAAGTACCTTGTTAATCCGCCATCCACGGGATCCCAGGTGTTTCAATTTCATGTGTTTAACGCTGCCAATGTGGAAGTGGCAAGTCCTACAATTACGTTTAACTGGCCTGTCGACGGAAGCCAGAAGTCTGTCGACGTGAAATATTTGGAGCCAGGAATTTACAAGGTTACCGAAGATCCAGTCCCCGGCTGGGACCTTGATTCGGCGCAGTCGATAACGACCGTGGATCTGACATTGCCTCGTTGTACCGGGCAGGCTAAATTTACAAATAAATTTGCCCCGCCAAAAAATAGGGATTTAGTTGTAACAAAGACCGCAGTGCCGTCGTATAAGCGAAAATATGCCTGGGATATTAAAAAGACGGTCGATAAAAATGTCATTAATATTTTGCAGGGTGGCCCAGCGACCGCGAATTACAGCATTTTTGTGACGCATGATAATGGCACCGATAGTGACTGGAAAGTGGACGGTGTTATTACGGTGTCTAACCCGAATGCGATAGCGTTTTCCGGTGTGAATATTACCGATATTGTTGGCGGTGGCGGCACTTGCGTCGTGACCAATGGCACAGGTCGCACCGTGCCGGCCGGGGGTTCAATAACAGCGGCTTATACTTGTACGTATAGCTCAGCGCCATCAGGTGGTCCAAAGTTTACAAACACAGCGACCGCGTCATGGGATGCCGGTAAATTTTCGACGCCGAACGCAAAAGCAGACGGTACGGCCCAGTTTAGCTTCGCTGATGCGACTCCTGTTGTGACAGATGGCCTTGTCACGGTGACGGACTCGTTTGCGGGTGCTCTCGGTACTTTGTCTTATACTGACCCATCACCTAAGGTGTTCACTTACTCCCGAACATTTACAGGCGGTACATCTGGATTCTGCAAGGAGTACCCGAATACTGCATCGTTTAAGACCAACACGACATATACGACGGGTTCATCAAGTCAGAACGTAAAAGTCTGTATCGTAAATCCACCGTATGTTGTGGCAACGGCCACTCCGGCATTTAAACGAACATATAATTGGGCTATTAATAAATTGGTTGACAAGAATATAATCAAGCAAGCGGGTGGTAGCGCGACGTTTAATTATACTGTAAATGTCGATCAAACAGGATTCACGGACTCGGAGTGGGTTGTCAACGGGACGATCACGGTTGCCAATCCCTCAACGTGGCTCGGTGTTACCGCCACGGTATCCGCTACTACTAATGACGGTGGAGTCTGTACGGTTGTGGGCAACCCACTTGTGGTGCCTCTAGGGGGAACGAAAAGTACAACTTATACTTGTACCTATTCTGCTTCTCCTACGCTCAGCTCTGGCAACAAGGTAACTGTATCGGCCGCCTATGTGCCGACCGATCCGTCCAATCTAATTCCAGTGGGCACAGCGTCGGCGGTCGCTCCATATGGGTTTAGCGTTCCAACAGCAGAGGTTAACAAAAATATAACTGTGCATGACACATTCAAGGGGCCTCTCTTGCCCGGGCTTTTGACCGCTAAGGCGACTCAACCTTTTACGTCAGCGACATATAAATATGCGAGAACGATTCCGATTCCCGCCAATGGTTGTCAGACTTATGATAATACAGCAAGTATTCTTACGTATGTCGGGCAGAGTTGGTTAACGTACGCAAGCTCGTCACAGTCGGTGCAGGTTTGCCTAGTCCCAATGGTCTGCGAGATGTTCATTCACCGGAGTGGTTCACCAACCAACGGCACAGGTTGTGGGCCAGGCAGAGCGGAATATTACTATGTTTATATTGGTCCGACGGTTCCCGCGCTGAAGAGCGGCGTAAATAAGAGTGACAACATTATCTTGGATGGCGTTCGTTACCCACCTGTTATGACTGGATACTATGGAACCAAGAAATCAACTCTGGATAATTTGGTCGTCTGTGGTGGTTATGTAAACAAAGTTGATCAGTCCAAGATTACAAATTGGAATCCACAGTGGGGTCAAAAACCTGCGCAGATTCCCGCTCCGCAGTATATAAGCAGTGCCCCGGCAAATGCTTGTAAGCCTCGTAATGGACGTACGTACTGCTCATATCCTGTCGGCGGTGGCGCGATGCCGGCGACTTATGTGTTCCAAGGTAGGACATTTAAGCTTGTGACGAACGGTAACTTCGGTAGTACGGATTGTAACGTGTTTGACCAAACGTACTCTCCTCTTGTCATTGACCTTAAAAATTCCGGTGTGACTTTGTCTGCGCCTAACGCCGGTACATTCTTTGATCTTCAGGGCGATGGAATGAAATTCCAGTATTCATGGCCAACGAATGTGGCTGATGTTGGGTTCCTGACTCTGGATATCAACGGCAACGGTAAGGTAGATAATGTCGGTGAGCTGTTTGGTAATAGTACAGTGGGTCCTGATAAGAAGACTGCCGCAAATGGATTTGATGCGCTCAAAAAACACGACTCTAACAGTGATGGTGTCATTGACGCTAAAGATCCAGTTTACGCAAAACTCGCAATGTGGTCAGACAAGAACTTAAACGGTCTCACCGAGGCGGGTGAAAGAAAGCTTCTTAAAGATGTCGGCATAGCGAAGCTTGATTTGGGATACAAAGAAGTAGAAGACCGAATTGACTTCTACGGAAACTTTATCAAGCAGCGGGCGACAGGTGCTCTTTCGAGTGGCGCCGCCATAAGCCTTTATGACATCTGGGTTGTTCAAGGACCCGCCGCCCCAAGAAAGTAAGCTTGTGTCGGTACTGATGACACCATAGAGAAAGCCCAGGGCACGCCCTGGGCTTTTTTGTGCCATTTGAAGACATGTCGATGTACCGACGGGTTTTGATTTTTGGACGGTACGGGCAAAAAAAAAAGCGCCCCGCCGGGCGCCTTGCGGTGTCTTCTTGCTGTTACTTGACGTCAATTTGGCGACAACCTTCATCAGAGCAGATGACGTTAGCACGGACTCCCTTTATGGAAAGGTCTCCCTTAGGATGTTTCACCAATATTCCAAAGACTTGATCCATGGAGCAGTACCAGGTTTCCGAGGGCGCAATAATGGATTTTGCTTCAGCGCGGAACGGTACCCAGTTTTTGCTATCGCAGCCTCCGTCATGGGGGCCGTTGTTAAGAAAGATCACATCAATCGGGTTATTGCTTTCGTTGATCACCAGTGCGTCGACACTGTAACGTGATTTCCCCCAAAGGACTTCGCCTGCCGGTCGAGAATTTCCAGATTTTTCCTCAGTTGATGTGCCACAGCTTACCGCAACGATACTGGAAAAAATCATCATGCTAAATATTTTGTTAAGTTTAAATTTCATTTGCCTGTCCTTACTTTGAATTAAATTTTAGGATTTAGTTTCAATCAGTCATAGTGCATTTCTGATTTTCACAGGTGATTCTTGCCTCGTCTTTGAGCTCGCCTGAAAGATGATATTGGACGGAGCTTTCGTCTTGTGGGTTGAACTGGTAGACAGCGCGACTAATAGTTTCACCGCCGCCATTTCGACAGCTATCAAAGACAACGGTAATTTTTTTTCTTGTTGTTGCGGGTATAGATTCTTTCACGAAGCCTTTTTTGCAGTAGCCGTCATAATACGCTTCAAATTTAAGCAACACTGACTGGTCCGATTTATTATCTACAAAAATTTTGAATTTATGAGTCTTTGGATATTCTAAAAGGTCTCCAGGACCGCAACTCGATATAAAAACACTCAAAAATAGTGTTGATAGGGTCAATTTTAAGCTAGCCATGAAATGATCTCCTGAGTGCAAAAATTAGTTTCGAGATTGTTAATTACAAAACATCTGATGAAAAAGTGGTTAGCACTCGGGTCGAAGAAACGTCAAAATAATTAGATGCTGACCGTTCGGCCAATCAGGTGTTTTTTGTAAAAATGACATCATTTCAGATAATTGACGAGGTGGCTGGCGTCAAAGACACGCAGCCAATTGTGGCGAAAGTTTTCTTTCTGAGGTCCACCTATAAATGAGCTCGGTGCTAATGGATCGATTTCTACCTATTTCATAATGGATCGGGGTATCACGATACCAAATCGACCCTTTGCAGAGACTGCTTTGATGTATCCTAAATCCATGCGGTAATAGCCGTCGGCAGATGAATTAACACCGATGCCACTCTCGTTGGTATTCTTGCCAGCACCCCAGCTATTTTTGAATTTTAGAAAGGCAAGTTCTTCCGCTGGCTGATTTATCTCTTTGGTAAGCTTTTCTGGCGACACTGCACCTTCTACACCACCAACATTAACGAAGTCTGTTATCAACACAGCATGACCGCCTTTGATGTCGATCATTGCGTCGGATAGGCGGGGATCTGTGTCGAGGTCTTTCACCGCGTAATTGGGTGCCTGAAAATGACCCTCTTTGAGGTTGGCATAGGAGACTCCAAAACTCATCGGCACGCTGAACCCGGCAGCAAGGGCCTTTTTTACCAGTTGAACCAGGCTTAAAGCGTCAGCGGCGGTTTTGGCGCGAAGGGTCATATATTCGCTACTACTAAATCCAATAACATTGCGAGCAAAATCTCGAGTCGTAATTTTTTTACCATTGATTGGGATTAGGGCTGGAGGAGTTGAGGGAAATGCTTGGTCTGACGTAAGAACGCGGTCCATCGCTTCCGAGCTGATGGGTTCTTCGCTGGTTAGCAGTGCGCGAAACGGTTGACGAATGGCCTGCTTCATCGCTGCAACTGATCGAGGGGAATCAAATTTAACAGACCATTCTGACTCAGGAACCAGACCATAATCGTCGACTAATTCCATGGCATCGCGAGAGGTTTCGGCATCAGCGGCGCGGACAATCCAACTCTCAAGGCTGTTACCGCTAATCCGGTCCATTGCTTTTTCAATGGTGAGGTTGTCTGTTCGAAACTGCTTAGCAATTTCTAGCATCTCGTTTTTCATGCGCTGATAGCCGAGCGCCTCTTCACTGAGATTGATTGTTTTCCCAGTTTTGGCTTTGTAATTAGACTCGATAAGTCCGATTGTTGCGTATGACCAGCAAAAGCCAATGCTGAACTGATTTTCAATCGGGGTTTGTTCGATATGTACGGCATCAATGCCGGAGGATTGCGGTTTTACTCCGCAGGCCATCAATGACTGAAAGATTATCAGAAGTGCAATACAGGTTGCGTAACACACGAGTCGTCTAGAGATTCGGTCCATAACAACACATCCTTTCACGGGGACAACAGCAGATTTAGAACGGCAACAACAACAACGACAGCATTGATTCAGAAGTGGTGACCCTGACTCTCAAGCAAACACTTATTTTATTAAAAATGTTAATTCAATATTAAAATATATAATAAAATATTAGTTATTTTAAGTCTCGGATATTAAATAGCTAATAGCTCAGGCCTGACCAGAGGCTTGCGCCAACAATCAGTTGTGCGGAGTTTTACCTAGCTTTGTGCTAATTATCCGAGGTCTTGATGTTGATTTTCTAGAGTGTCATATCAATCGGAGGCCTCAATGTATCAGTGGACCAAGCGTGATTTAGACGACATGGAAGTCCGCCCCATTGAGCAGGCCGAAACCATTCCAGCACATTGGTTTACCCATCCTGATATGGATAAGACTGACCGGCAATTGATTTTGGCTAAATCTTGGCAGTACGTAGGGCATGAAAGCCAAATAGCTCGTCCAGGTGATTATCTGGTGGATGATATAATTGGTCGTCCCATCCTGGTGGTTCGAAACCAATCGAGTGACATTCTTTGTTTTTCCAACGTCTGCCGCCACCGCGGTGGACCACTAGCAACTAAAAGTGGCTCTGCGCGGATGCTACGATGCGTTTACCATGCATGGACTTATAATCTTGAAGGGGCTCTGGTGGGAGCTCCAAAATTTGAAGGCGTGGAAAACTTCAATAAGCAAGACTGCACGTTGCCTCGTTACCGGATGGAATCCTACGAAGGCTTTTTATTTGTGAATTTTTCAGGCGATGCTCCTCCCCTGGCTCAGCACCTTGCTGGCATCAAGGAAACAATCAAACCGATCAATCTGAGTGACATGCGCTTTTATAAGCGCGTCGTCTATGAAGTGAGTGCTAACTGGAAGGTTTATATTGATAACTATATGGAGGGTTATCACATTCTGCCGGTTCATCCGGGACTTGCAAAAATTCTCGATGTGTCAGGTTATAAGACCACGATCGAAGGCAGCAAGGTTTTGCAGTATGGTCCTCTCGCAGGCGAAGACAATCCCTACCACACAGGTGGCGCGGCCTACTACTATCAAGTATTTCCGAATCTGATGCTGAATATTCTTCCGGGCCGTGTGCAGATGAACAGTATTCTGCCAATCGATGCGGACCGTTGTCTAACCGTATTTGATTTCTTTTTCTCGGAGACGGATGTGGCAAAACTCGACATCCGGGCTAAAGATGATTTGGAAATCTCAGACGTTGTTCAAAAAGAAGATATATGGATTTGTGAATTAATCCAAAAAGGGCTGAAAAGTGGTACGTACGACAAAGGTCGAATCTGCGTCCAGGAAGAACGTGGTGTATGGGCGTTTCAAAATAATCTGCGGGACGCATACCGGAATCTTGCAACGGGTAAGAATTAAACTTTGAAATTTCTCAAAGGCGTTTTGGTGCTATAACGGCTCCGCAAGCGGAGCCGTTAATGTTCGAAAAATCTTTCATGAGCGAAGAAATTGATCAGTGGGGAGCCGGTCAGATATCTCTAGATTAATTTCCCGAGGCGATCGGCGTCTCTTCGAATTGTGTGTCCACCTCTAGGTCAACAGGTTTTCCCGACTCAATCAAAATGCACTCATCTCCAATTTCAATTCCACCTGCAGAGGATTGCAGTTTTATGGTCGTGGCAATCGACGACTTTCCCTGCATGTCGCGAGATTTTATTTCAGAGCTTCCGGAAAAATACTCCTTTGAAATATCGATTGGCAAGATTTCTGCCTCAGTATCTGATGTGGGGACTAAGAAGAGTGTTGGAACAGAACCGCTGACAGTCGCTCGGTGGCCTACAGCAAGCATGATCTGATAGTCCATAGCCGAGTCTAGTTTTGCTTCCAGCTTTAGGTTAGACACATAGTCACCCGATTTAATCAGTTCACCATGACTTTCTCCATCCGCCGCCTTGAGCTCGCTAGAATCGCATCTGAGAGCAGCTGGCTTAACAACTTTAGTGGTCATGGCCATAAAAACAGGTAACAGCTGGAAACAGTACACAAGGTCACCATTTTTCAAGCTTGCAGGAAGTTTGCTTTTATCCGGAAGTTTGACGCTCACCGAGGTGAGTGATGACCCGTTTTGGGTATCAGTTGTGACTCCTCTAGAGCATGACGCGACTGAAACAGCGCACAGCAAAATCATTGAAAGATGTTTCATAGACATTTCCTTTGCTTGAATAGTACGTTTCAAAAGTGCGTTTCAAAGGGAGCTATCTGCAAATATTTAGCCAAAGTTTCAATAGGCGTAAGCTACAAGAATTTTTGCGAATGATTTTTAGAATTCTTTAAGTGTGTCTAGTCCTAATACGATCAGTGTCTGACTTCTTGACGTTTTTGCAGTCGTTCGCCTTGAGTGGCCGATGCTAGATCCAATTTTTATTAATAAGATTTTCTGATGGTTTGCGTAAGTCGATTGCAGGATTGGCTCAGCGCCTTTTAAAGTCCGCAAGATTTTTCGCGTGAGTTTCATTCATCCAAATAGATTCAAAAACATCATCGGCCCAGGTGTGATCCCCATCCGGATACGCCGTAGCGTAATGTAGCATTTTCTTTTGTGCGGAAACGGCGGCTGGTTCTAGCTGTAAGATAGGCAGAATAGCTGTGCCAATTCCCGACGGATCGGCAGATGAAATCAATCGATGAATCAACCCCTGTCGGTGTGCATCCTCGGCATCCGTCGTTTCGCAAAAATAAAGAAGTGACTGAGCCCTGGATTTTCCCAGAAGCTCCACTAGGCGCGAGGCAGCGCCGTAGCCGGTGGCTAGGCCCATCTTAAGTTGCTTGAATTCAAAAGAGCTTCTGACGGTGGCCAGTCGTATGTCACCGGCCAAGGCCAGTTCTGCGCCGCCGCCGATGGCGGCCCCGTCGACCACTGTGATCACCGGGATAGGAAGATGCTCCAAGCCTTCGCAGAAAAGGCGCATAGTTTTTGCGTAGGCCCTGCCCGAAGACTTATCTCCAAGCTCGGATAATTCTTTTAAGTCACCGCCTGCGATCCAAAAACACCGGTCACCTTTCACCACGGTTTCGGCAGTGATAACTATGGCACGGATGCCAGGTGCTGGATTTTTGCGGACATACTCTAGGGTGTCAGCTAGCTCCGCCGCTAGACCTGTTCCGAGGGCGTTTAAGCGCTCTGGGCGGCTGATGTGCCACTGCTGCCAGCCAAAAGCTTCGGTTGTGTGATGAGTGATTGCGATTGTCATACAATAAGTCTGCCATATTATTGAAAAAATGTGAACATTGGAGGGTCGTCCAGACCAGGACAAAGACAGTTGCAAAGCAGCAGCAACGCGAGTAAAAACAGGCTTCTGAAAATTCTGAGCTATTCAGTCAAGAAAAGCGACTACGAGGAAGACCCATGACCAATCCAGACGTCATCAGCAAAATCAAAGCAGATATCGAATCAACCCCTGTGCTTCTCTATATGAAGGGCACTAAAGACCAACCCATGTGCGGTTTTTCAGCACAGGTGTGTCACATCCTCAACAGCTACGGCATTGATTTCAAAACAGTGGACGTACTGTCGGATTGGGACGTTCGTGAGGGTATCAAATCTGTCAACAATTGGCCGACTATTCCTCAGCTTTTCATCAAAGGTAACTTCATCGGCGGATGCGACATCGCCATGGAGCTTCACCGCAGCGGTGAGCTCAAGAAACTTATTGAAGCTTCAAAATAATCGGAATCAACTAACTGTTGAATCATCGGGCTAACACGTTAAACTTGATCCACATCTAATCTAAAGTGAGGATCAAGTTTTATGCATTCTGATCTCAGAACTAAGACGATCGCTGTTCACGCTGGAACCGAACCTGAACCTCGCACCGGCGCCATCATGACTCCCATATTTATGACGTCCACTTTTGTTCAGGAAGCCCCAGGCGTCCACAAAGGTTACGACTACTCGCGCGCTGATAATCCGACCCGTGAGGCTCATGAGAAAGCGCTTGCCCAAATTGAACGCGGCGCAAAATACGCTTTAGCATTCTCAAGTGGGCTGGCGGCTGAGCAGGCGATCATCCAGCTTCTAAATCCCGGTGACAGAATCTTGGTCTGCGATGATGTATACGGTGGAACCGGCCGATTATTCCGACGCTTGTTTGCAAAATATAATCTCGACTTTCAATTTATCGACATGTCCGACATGCATGAAGTCAAGAAAGCAGCTACGCCAAATACGAAGTTGATTTGGGTGGAGTCACCAACCAATCCTACCATGAAGGTGATTGATGTGCAGGCCATGAGTTCATTTGCGAAATCTGTTGGAGCACGGCTTGTAGTCGACAACACGTTTGCGTCACCGGTGTTCCAGTCGCCGCTACTTATGGGAGCCGATATTGTGATGCACAGCTCGACCAAGTATATCGGTGGACATTCCGACATGATTGGCGGCGCTTTGATGATGGCTGATAAGTCACTTCATGAGCAGCTTAAGTTTGTGCAGTTTGCAGCCGGTGCTGTGCCGTCTCCATTTGAGAGTTTTATGTTTCTTCGTAGTATCAAAACTCTAGCGGTTCGCATGGAACAGCATGCAAAAAATGCACAAGCTGTAGCGGAGTTTCTCGAAAATCACCCCAAGGTCAAACGAGTCTATTTCCCAGGTCTGAAATCCCATCCGCAGCATGAGCTCGCCAAAAAACAGATGTCAGGCTTCTCCGGAATGGTTAGCTTTGACATGAACGGCACCTATGAGGATGTCGTGGGTTTTCTTAAAAAGTTGAACGTTTTCGCATTAGCGGAAAGCTTAGGAGGCGTCGAGTCGCTGGTCAATCATCCTGAAAAGATGACTCATGCTAGCGTCCCTGAGGAGCTCAGAAAAAAGCTCGGCATCGGTCCCACGTTGTTACGTCTTTCGGTTGGGATTGAAGATGCTGCCGACTTGATCGCAGATCTTGATCAGGCCTTATCGCAATAAACGAAACGGGAGGTTTAATATGGCCATGATGCGTGACGCCAAGAGCTGGCTTTACCCTGTGCCTCAACCCTTTGACTCAGGTCTTCTAGATGTGGGTGATGGACATCAGGTTTATTACGAACAGTCTGGCAACCCAAAGGGAAAGGCTGTGGTTTTTGTTCACGGTGGCCCAGGAGGGGGCACCAACTCCAGTCACCGCAGGTTTTTTAATCCAGCCAAGTACCGTATCGTACTATTTGATCAACGTGGATGCGGTAAGAGTAAACCTCACGCATCCATCGAAAATAATACGACATGGCACTTGATTGCGGATATGGAGAAGATTCGTGAAAAGCTTGGCATCGATGTCTGGCAGGTTTTTGGCGGAAGCTGGGGAAGTACTCTGTCGCTTGCCTATGCCATTAAGCATCCGACGCGCGTTACCGAGCTGGTGCTGCGGGGTGTTTTTTTAGTTCGTGACAAAGAACTTCGCTGGTTCTACCAGGAAGGCACAAGTGAAATGTTTCCGGATGCCTGGGAGGAATATCTTAAGCCGATTCCAGTCCCTGAGCAGGGAGACATGATCAAGGCTTACCATAAACGTCTCACGTCAGATGACCGCAGCGTCCGGATTGCCGCCTGTCGTGCTTGGAGTATTTGGGAGGGGTTTACCAGTGGAATGTTTACGAGGCTCGATGATGTCAGGGCAAGCTTCGGGGAAGAAGCATTTGCGGAAGCTTTTGCCCGAATTGAGTGCCATTACTTTGTGAATAAGGGATTTTTTGAATCGGAACGCTGGCTTCTTGATGGCTGTACCAAAATCAAATCGATACCTACAGTGATTGTACAAGGGCGATATGATGTTATATGTCCTATGACCTCCGCCTGGGAGTTGCATAAAGCTCTTCCTCACAGTGAGTTATTCATTATTCCAGATGCAGGACACTCGGCTTTTGAAGACGGGAATTCCCGTGCTCTGGTGGCGGCCACAGATCGTTTTGCAGAGAACACTTCACATTAATCCGTAGTTAGATCGCTCGGCTTGGGCGCTCGGATTGACTTTTGTAAATGCAATTGCGCCACATCTTTTTGTGGGGCGTGTCTGAATTCTAGTGTGACAATGGTTCCGTGATCATAGGGAGAATCATATTTGGAACGGCTGCTAACTTCAATGCTACCGTTATACATGTCCATGTAGGCTTTGCAGATAGACAATCCAAATCCTGAGCCGGGCTCACCATTAGTTCCCGGTCTGGAAGGCAAGCGCGCGGGCTGAAAAAGGCTATCAACCATAATCGGCGGCATGCCGATTCCCTTATCTTCAATCGATAGCCTAACACCTGACGGACGCGACTCAATCCGCAAAAAGATAGTACCCCCTACAGGGCTAAATTTGATGGCGTTGTAAAATATGTTACTCAAAACGCTAGTGAGCAGGGTTTCTTGCTCGGCCAAGATAAACGCTGTTTGATCGGGAGATGCCGTCGATAATATGACCAGCCGTTTTTCAGAGGTTTTTTCCTGAAAAAATTCCTGTAATTCAAGCAATTCTTGGTTGAGATCAACAGCTTTCATGTCTAATTTTATCGATCCTCTTTCAAGATTTACTAGGTTCTGAACGCTCGCCAACATGGCGAATTGACGATTGACGGTATCGATAATTCGTTTAGCAAGTAATGTTAGATGGCCTTCTTTTGAAGAGTCTTTTAAGATTTTCTCCCCTGCACCCTGGATGATTGAC
>CAMDGW010000004.1 GCA_945897695.1 Pseudobacteriovorax antillogorgiicola
ATTAAATGTGGTTTTTTAAATCTGAGCGTATTCGAATTACTGGGCGTGAGAATTTGCTCACCAATCCAAACTGTTTTTGCTTCCTTTGAATCCCATAGAGCAAGCTTTACGGACATAGTCCGAGTTGCCGAATATGTTTTTTCCACGTAGTGCTTCTTTGCAGGTGCATTGAACTGATAACTGTAGGTCAAGGATTCGCCGGCGAAAATATAAAAGAAAATAAACCTAATGCCCTGATTTGAATCACGTATCCGCTTTATGTCGGCTGGAGGAATTTGTTCCTTATTCAACACCTTAGCACCGATCTCGCTCAGATTTTCAATCTTGCTAATTTTTTCAAACGCACCACCTGCACCGTAAACACGGATATCCTTGCGACGCTGAAAAAACTCCTTCTTAAACTTCTCTGGATAGGCCTCTGCCTCTTCCTGAGAAAAAGGCGCTACCGCGCTTTCAAAGCCTGGAGGAGTCTTTACGTCTCCTCTTAAATCAAGCAATGGAGTCATAAGGATTTCGTCACGCTTTAACGTATTCCAGTCAAAGCTTGGATCAGATTCCACTTTGGAAAGTGACGCCGATACGCATGACGTCAGCAACGTGAAGACGGAAATAATCCAGGCATGTCTGTAAAAAGGCAACGAAGTGTATGAATAAGTGGATTGAGACATTTAAAAAGCTCACCTGATCGATACTTATTTAACTTTTGGACCTTAGTCGATCCTAGCATTATTACCGGACTCAGCAAATATTGGAGTGGCTCTTGTCATGGATCGACCGAGGTCACTGAGAGATTTAGCCCGCATTTTTGACAAAATGTGTACACGACGGTTATCCACAGTGCGTGCAGAAATATTCAGGTCATTACCGATGGTCTTAATTGCTGGATAAAAGGGCAGCCACCTGGAATTAGCCCCAAGGGCCTCGCTGTCGGTCTGACCGGGCATACGCTCGTCCATGGCGATGCAGCCGCGCTATTTTTTTGCAAATATCGCTAAAAAATAAGCAGCCGTTGGCGAAAGCACAACACGGTCGCCGCGTTTCTGTCAGGACACTCCCAGTTGGGTACGAAGAGTTTCGTCATCGTCTACTATATGAACATCAGGAATCAATTTTAGGTTTACCTTCGAAAATTAGATCAATAGTCTTCACAGTCACATTTTAAATCGTTGTGAGAAGGTCGATTTGTCCTAATCTTAGGCACAAGATATACTTAAGGTACCTGAATCTTCGAATAAATTTTTTATTTTTTGGAAAAAGATCCAAATGGAGCAATTTACGCTAATCATGATTCGCCACGCTGAGGCAGAGCCCTTGGCGAACTCGGATCATGCAAGAAATCTCACGACTTTAGGAAGAACCCGGGCTGAGACCATAGGCGCAGAGCTTGCAAAAACCATCTCCCACTGTGACCTTGCTATCGTTAGTTCGGCCGCCCGCGCTAGGCAAACTTTTGAGGAGCTCGGAAAAAACCTCCTTATCACCGAGAACAAAGCCGTCCCCGATTTGTACTCCGCCAATAGCGAGTTTGAGTTTTCAAATATTTTAAAGACGCATGCAACCAACGAAGCTCACGTCATAATAGTCGTTGGACACAATCCAGTGATCAGTGTCGCCGCAACGGTTTATACGGGAGAGCGTGTGGAGTTTGCACCAGCAGAGTTCTTAGTTTTGAAACAGGAGGCAGCATCCTGGGAGCTGGCACTTGAATCTGACGGCTGCTGGGAAATTGCGCGACTGCACACCTAACGTCTAGAAGGGTAAGTGAAAATATGTTGGAGAAAATCTGGGATACACCTCATGAGTCGGGAGCCATCATCAGGCACTTTACACTGAAGAGTCCGATTCTTACGAAAACCAGCAAAGCAGGATTTAGTCCCCTACGTCCCCATTCTGCATTCATTCCGGAAGGTGTTGCTGAAGGCATATCGCTACCTGTCGTATACCTATTTGCTCCCTGGACTAGTGCAGGACGCACGATGTTCAATTGGGAGCCCTTTAGAGAAGACCTACCGTCAAGACTGAGTCGACTGATTGCAAACAAGACCATTCCGCCCTGTGTTGTGATCTGTCCTGATTTGTATATTGATTACGGTGGAAGCCAATATATCAATAGCAGCTGGATCGGAAATCACGCTGATCACATTCTCCAGGAGCTAATTCCCTATGTTGAGCAAAATTTTCCAGTAAAAAAAGGCTTTCAGCACCGAGCGGCCCTAGGGCGATCTTCCGGCGGATTTGGTGCGCTGCGGTTTGCGTTGGATTTTGATGGATCATTTGCAGCTATTGCGTGTCACGCAGGAGACATGGGCTTTGAATGGACTTATCGCAGAAGTCTGATTGACATCTGTACCGGACTGTATAAATTTCAGGATCCAGTAATCTGGCTCACAGAATTAAAAAAACAAAAAAAACTTTCAGGCTTTGATACCCATGTGCTGATGATGTTAGGAATGTCCGCTTTTTATAGTCCAAATCCGTCAAACCCAGCGGGCTTTGATCTACCGATTACCCTTCGTAATGGCGAACTAACTGAGACAGTATGGAATCGTTGGATGGCACATGATCCTATCGAGATTGTCAATAACCCAACCTCCCAAGATCGCCTTGGAAAACTCAAGGCGTTGTTTATTGACTGCGGTAATCGAGACCAGTACTTCCTGCAATTTGGTGGTCGTCAATTTTCTGCAAAACTAAAAGAGCTTGGTATCAAGCATAATTACAGTGAATTTGACGATAACCACAGCGGTACGGCTTATCGTTATGACGAGAGTTTACCGCTATTGCTCGCAGCAATCAGCTGATTGGCAGTAAGATCCAAATCCATTTTGAAGTCGATGGGCCCTTATGTCTAATGGGGAATATTTTTATTATAATTGAATAGAATCTATGGCCCCGTTCTACAAAGGCATCATGCCACTTAGAAAATGCATTGAAGCCGTTGAGTGCTCTGGAAAAAAAACTCGAGATGCGGAAGGCTATCCGCGAATCAGCATGCTGTATAATTTTGATTATAAATCTGGCGATGAAACAGGCGGCTCAAACCTCGATTGCATCACCCACCTTGATGGCGGCCAATTTAAGATAAATGGTAAGCCTACAAGTGTCACAGTGGGCGATGATTCAGGAAGCAACAATATCGTGGAGTTCGCGGCTAAGGGCAACGCAGAATCCACGGCAAAGGGCTGCCTTGTTTTGATGAGTAAGTAAAAACATATGGGCCAGCTTGTTCAATCAGCGGACCCATACATTGCCTAAATCAGTAAGGTAGTCTCTAACTTGTAGATACTTCCTAAAATTCACCCCTCAGTACTTGTCTCAGTCGAGAGTTTTTGCACACAATCACGCATCCTAAAGCGGACCATCTCGCGGCCAATCAATTCCATACTTTCAAATAGTGGCGGAGAATCTTTGCGCCCGGTAACCACGAGCCGAAGCGTCATAAAGATATCTTTTGGCTTCCAAGCAATTTCATCCTTATAAGCTTCGATCACGGCTTTTAGTCGCTCATGCTCCCACTCATAGAGATCATCCAGTCTTTCAACTAGACCGCTCAGCATGCCCATGATGTCCGCTGGTGTTTTACCTTTTGGGACAATTTCTACACCGCGGTAGTCCAATGTACCATTGAAGAAGAAGGCGTTGTTATCAACAAACTGTTCAAATCGCGTCATACGTTCAAGCACAAATGGCTTAAGGGCGCGAAGATAATCCTCTGTAAAGATCTCCTCACGTACGAAGCGAATAAATTGATCTTCTGACATCTTATGCATGTAATGGGCATTCATCCATGTCAATTTAACAGTATCAAAAACAGGTCCACCCAGATGAATATCCTTAAATTCAAACTTTTTCATCATGTCGTCGATTGAGAAAAACTCGACGTCGTTACCAAAGCTCCAACCCATATTTGCGAGAAAATTCATGAGCGTCACAGGAAGTATGCCTGCGCGCTGGTAGTATGTGAGCGCAACTGGATTTTTACGTTTGGAAATTTTCGATTTGTCAGCATTACGCAGTAACGGCAAGTGGGCAAACTTTGGTTTTTCCCAGCCAAACGCGTCGTAAAGAACCACATGTTTTGGCGTAGAGTTGATCCATTCCTCTGCCCGAATAACATGAGATATTTTCATCAAATGGTCATCAACCACGTTCGCCAAGTGATAGGTTGGATAGCCATCACTTTTAAGTAAGACCTGGTCATCCATGCGGGAATTTTCGATCTCCACCACACCCCGAATTTCATCGACAAAGCTCGTCACCCCGGATACTGGCATCTTGAGTCGGGTGACAAATGGCTGGCCTTTACTAATATTTCCCTCAACATCAGCAGCTGAAAGCTCCCGGCAATGTCGGTCATAGGCCGTAGTCACTCCAGCTTCGCGCTGCTTAGCACGCACCGCATCCAGTCTTTCTGCACTGCAGAAACATCGGTAGGCGTGCCCTGACTTCAGCAGCATATCCGAATGTTCACGGTAAATTGCAGTACGTTCAGATTGGCGATAGGGGCCACACGGACCACCCCTATCTGGGCCCTCGTCCCATTGGAGGCCAAGCCAACTTAGACTTTTCATAATCATAGCTTCTGAGCTTGATTTTGCGCGGACCTGATCGGTGTCTTCGATGCGAAGCAAGAAGTCACCGCCGTATTTCTTGGCGTAAACGTAGTTAAACAGGGCCACGTAGGCGGTTCCTACATGGGGGTCCCCGGTGGGGGAAGGGGCAATACGAACACGTACTTTTTCAAAATAGCTCATGGGGGGCCTAACCTTCGCTTTGTTAGTCTTGAATCCTGTGGCGAGTCACTGTATACAAACGAGCCGACTTTATTGTTTCTACCCAAAGCCACTAAAACGGCAGGCAGAGCCTTTAAAATAACAGACACGAGGCAATCTTTTAAATGAACGGTCCAAATTCCTCAACAAATACCTTGGGAGAAGCCCCCACAGACGTCACCGGGTCGGATGATCGCAAGAGCACGCTTTTTGTCCGTGATGTTGGGAAGATAGATAGTGCCCTGTTCGATCCAGGCTTTGGCATCATTGGCCAGAGCTGGTACGTTGATGTCTGGCTAACCGGGACCCTGGATGAAAATGGTTTTGTCTTTGATTTCAGTCCACTTAAGGCCCTAATTCGCCAAACCCTGGCAAGCACACTTGATCATGCCCTGATTATTCCGGTTGGCAGCCAGACTGTCCAATTTAGCGAGTTTGGCGCCGACGAGCGCTGGACCCTCAAAAGTAAGTCTCGCAGTGATGCACGGGAGTCCCGCTGGGAGTATTCCTCTCCCAAAGGTTCGGTATTCCCGGTCCATACAGTGGCCCTGAAAACTGCCAATATCGAGCAAGAATTTGGCCGCATCCTTAGACACAGACTCCCACCCAGCGTGCAACATCTGGCAGTAAAACTTCGCGAAGAAAGCATTGCCCCCACGGAAGCCAGCTACCGCTATACACATGGGATCACGGGACATAATGGACTATGTCAAAGACTATTCCATGGACATCGAAGTCGAATTGAAATCTATATTGGCGAAGAGCGCAGACCTGATTTAGAGCATTTTGTCGTGCGCGAGATTTTTGGCACAAACGTTCATATCGCCACACTTGATCAAATTAAGTCCGGAGACGGTGAAATAGGCCAGCGGGGGAAAACCGATGCTCCGATTACGTTGGCGTATACGGGCAGCCTAGGGTCATTTGAAGCCTCTATTCCCGCCAGTCGCGTCTTTTTTGTCGAAGGCGAGACCAGTGTTGAGTCCCTTGCCCGCGAAGTCGCAAGACTGATCAAGCGAGAAGAAAAGCCTAACGAAAAAGTACGTGCTGTCTGTTACGAAGGTATTGATAAGGGCGCAGAGTCGGTTATCTAATTTCGATATTTACATCCCCACCGATACTTTGGCCAGATAACTTCCGGAACCATGGCCAACTTGGCTATACTCAGCTGCCACAATGCAAAACGGCGGAAGAAGTTGATACTGCATGCCCAGGGATCTGCTCTGTCTGATGAGTACGCGGCCTACGGTCCCGTCAGACTCTCCAGCTAGAGCTAAACTTGTACCAAAAGCAGGCCCTACGCGGACCACCATATCGTGGCGACCGACCCCGTAGTTGCCGTAAACTGTGAACAGCCGAAGAAAACCGTAACTGACAACCACACTGGCTTCCACAGCTGAGGCATCCGTTGTTGCAAGACCCATAAGCCGACTGTATTGCCCACGCAAAGCCAAAGCTGGCATTGCAAAAGCTTCATACCCGGTCCACTGAACGTAGCCTGATACAAATTCAGCATTGCTCCTCGAATCCCGGGCAAAACCACCGCCAACGTCCAAAGAATAAGGTAAACCTTTACTCACGTGAATCTGTCCCATGTTAACGCGACTGCTGTCTCGCTGATTGGATGCCACGGAGGCGCCGGTTTGACGCCAATGCTCCTGCATCACTAAATCGCCGGCGGGAGTTTCATAACTGGCCATGCCAGCTCCGATTCCGACGCCAAGCGTTCCGTGGCTACCCGCATGCTCTAAGGGTGAGTAATGATTCGCCCTGGTCAGAAATTCAAAATAGTCATCTGCATCGGATTCGCCAATCTGAGCGGAGAGGTCATGGGACCAAGCCATCAGAATCAACATTCCTAAAATCAGTCTAGACGACACTGCGGCAACCATGTTTTTATCTCTCCGGGTGCGCGTTTACCAAGTATTTGGAGCTTTTTAATGCAAATTGCGTTCATCGATCATTATGACAGCTTCAGCTTCAACGTTCTAGACTGGCTGGAACGCGCAGCCCGCGGCGCGGTCACAATCAAGCGCATCGTTGCCGGCGATGAAACCTCATTGGTAAGACTTAAAAATTCACCAGTTCCCCTTGTCATTTCGCCTGGTCCTGGAAAACCAAAAGACTACCCCCGCACTTTGGATACCGTTCAAAGCATCATGGGCAAGGTCCCCGTATTGGGCATCTGCCTAGGTCATCAAATGCTCGGAGAAATTGCTGGGGGAGAGATTATTAGGGCTGCAGCTCCATGGCACGGCACCACATCCACGATCGAAGTCATCACAAAAAACTGGTTTACAGAAAATCTGCCAGATCAGTTCAACGCCATTTGCTATAACTCACTGGTAGTCAAGTTGCCCCCAAGTTCTCATAAAGATTGGTTAACACTTGGTACAAACCAAGCCAGTGAGCTTATGATAATGAGTCACAAGGCCTTACCGATTGCCTCGGTGCAGTTTCATCCAGAATCTTTTGCATCAGAGTTCGGAGATCAGCTGGCCACAAACTTCTTAAGAACTATCGTGTCCTAGATCATAGATCATTCCTCATCTAGTCGCTTATAATAATGAGACCATAACGATCGACCTGCTTCGCGGAAGGATCTGCCATGAAAGCAAGCCTAAAAAAAATGCTGTTTACAGTTTCAATGTTGCTATCTGTACTCTCGTCTGAAACTTTTGCACAAGCGCAGAATCAAGTGGACAAAAAAACGGCCAAGTCCGGAAAACCATGGCTTGGCATTGCAATCGACAAAGGTAAAAAGGGCGTCATGATCAAAGGTATATTACCAAACACCCCCGCGGAGGGAGCTGGTTTTATGGCTGGCGATGAGGTCTTAAAACTAGATGGCAAAGAGATCAAAGATCCAAACGAATTGATTACTATCGTTCAATCGTCAGGAATTGGACAAAATATTGCGGTAGAGTTGCTGCGCGGTGACAAAACCATCACAAAAACCTTGAAACTGGTTATCCGGCCCGATGAACTTCAGTTACTCCGAGATCGGCTTGTGGGTAAGCCAGCTCCTAGTTTTAATCTGGAAGTTATCAAGGGCAAAGAACCAGGAGACTTTAAAAAACTAGCCGGAAGGGTCACTGTCGTCGAGTTTTGGGCGACATGGTGCCCCGCTTGTCGCGCCACTCATCCGCGCCTTTCAGCCTTTGCATCTGCAAATCCATCGATCGCAGTCGTCGCAATCAGCGACGAGGAAAAACCAGCTCTAACAGCCTATGCAAAACAAACTGATCCCAAATTTACAATTCTGCGCGATGCGGAAGGAAAATCTCCAACTGAGTGGATGGCATCAGCGATACCAATGATTAGTGTTATTGGCAAAGATGGCAAAGTCGCCTTTGTTACGGTTGGCGCAGGCGAGGCCGCAGAAGAGGCCTTAAATTTTGCGTTAAAACTTGGGAATTAATCCTGCCTGGAAACAAAATCATGCTGTGTATCGACTTGCTTCATCCGGCAATTGACTGAAGAATTTGCACAATTTTTGCTGGCACGGAGTCGATTGCCGCTCCCTCCTGCGCAGACATCATCGACTTCCGTCTTTCAAATAAGTTAAGAATCGACTCGTGGAGAGATTTATCTGTCATGGTCGATTCCTTTAGCTGAACTGCCCACCCGTTGGCCTCAAAACTATTTGCATTCAATATCTGATCACCACGACTACCAATCTCCAAAGGTATAAGCAGCATCGGCTTACGTAATGCGAGCAATTCAAAAATACTATTAGCACCAGCGCGACTGACCACCAGGGTTGAGGCAGCAAAAAGGTCTTTTAACTCGTCTCCTACAAATTCAAAGCCGCGGTAACCAGCACCTGTGAAACCGATGGACTTACCTTTGCCGGTCAAATGAACGACATTAAATTGCTTTAATAAACTCGGAAGAATCGCCTTCAGAGCATCGTTGATGCGCTGAGCACCCTGACTCCCACCCATGACCAATAAAATCGGCTTTTCGTCTAAAAATCCACAATAAGATCGACCAGCCTCAGAACTTCCGCCAAACAAGTCAGGTCTCACAGGCGTTCCTACAAGTGTTGATCTTTCAGCTTTTAAATATCGACTAGTCTCAGGAAACGTGTAGAGAATCCGCTGAGAAAACGGTGCAATGATCTTGTTGGCAAGTCCAGGGGAGTAGTCGGATTCATGGGTCACGACAGGGATACCGCAGATCCAAGCTGCGAGTGTGACTGGTACTGCGACAAATCCACCTTTACTAAAAACGACTACCGGCCGTAAGCGAATCATCAAGGTAACAGCCTGAAATAGGCCGGCAATTATCCGAAATACATCAATAAAATTCTGCACACTAAGATAGCGCCGAAGCTTCCCGGTAGCAATTTCATGAAAAGGAATTTGGTATTTCATAGCCAAATCTTTTTCGATTCCACCAGATCCCACGTAATGTACATCAAAGCCAGCTTTGCGAAGCTCCGGCAAAATAGCGATGTGAGGCATCACATGACCTGCGGTGCCGCCGCCTGTAATTACAATTTTACGAGCTTGCGTCAAGCGTGACTCTCCTCGCCGTTTTCAATAGCAGACAAAAGACTGGGAAGCTGCATCGCTAAAGGATAGTGCCGTTGGATTGCTGCTATAATTTCTGTACGCTCACCCACCAAGAACTCGACTGTCTTGCCGGTAATGTCACAAATCGCCTTGAGCTTTTCAGGATCTGTTGGATCAGCGATAGCCACTTTTGCGCGAGAACCAGTCGAATCAAGTTCAAATGGATAGACTATTTCTTCTAGTGCAAAATTATAAGGGATGATCTTGAACGTCTCATTTGAAATCAGCTTCGATGGCAGGCGATGGACTCGCTGAAGTTTCAAGAAATCTGACAAAATATCTGCCATCTTCGCCTCTTCGATGACATTAGTTTCGATACATGCACGAAACGCGTCGATTTTCCATCGATCCATGAAACCTTTAATGACGCGCTGAGTCGAAGTTGTTAGCAGTCCACGAGCTTTAAGTATTTCAAAAATACGCGAGGAGCTATCACGACTCATTTTGGATCACCCACTCAATTAAGTAGTCATTAATTCCGCTCAGTGAAACTCGAAGGCCCTCGCTTGTCTGTTCTCGACAAATACTCACCTTGTGCCCCATTATCCCGAGAAATCCCCCCCATTTTAACATGGCACAGCTTTGAATGTCATCGGATCTAGCGCTTTGAGGTCGATGAGCTAAGGTCATCGCGACCTCAAAATCCCTGAAGTCATCGGCACCAACCATCGATAAAGAGCTACCCGTTGAGTCGCGCAAAAAAAGTTGCCGTAACCATGCTGAGGGCCAAGTGCCCGCTAGGATACACCCGACCTCTTCCCCAAGAATTGGCAGTTCAAAACCATTGATACTAACAATACCCTTGATGCTCTCAGAGATTTCAAGATTACCAGTTCCCGAAACATTCCATTTGGGAAGTCGTCTTTGCGCATGCAAAACAGTATCACCCAAAAGAGAATTGAACTGAATTTCTGCTGAATTAGTGTCTGGAATCGACCAAACCATATCAGAAGTAAAGACCCTCGATCCAGATTTTTTCACAGTGAGAACAGCATCGCGATCCATGGGCGAACAGTTCAAAAAGATTGGCTGAAAGACCACTGGCACATGCGCTGGCTCATGTACCCCTTTCAAGGTAGCGCAACCTGAGTGAAATGAGAGCGGGATCAACGTTAGGAAAATGATGATCCACATTGATGCGGTCTGCGACAAAACTATCTCCCAACTTTCAGATCTAAGCTCAGGTCATCAAATTTTTTCTGTATTCTCGCCTGATCGCGACGCTCGTTCTTACACTTAAGTGCCTTGCCATAAATTTCATGAGCTTTTTCCTTGTTGCCGAGTGCCAAGTGAGCGTCACCTACATGCTCCCAAATAACACCTTCTTCGCTGTCAAGTTTGGCAGCGCGTTCCAGGACTTCTAACGCTCTCTTGAATTGATTTTTCTTATAGTAAAGCCAGCCCAGTGAATCCAGGTAGGCTCCATTTTCGGGCTGAACCTTTAGCGCCCGTTTTATAAGCTCCTCGGCTTCATCGAGATTTCGACCTTCTTCGACCATCATAAAGCCCAAGAAATTCAGGGCTGCAGCATCGTTAGGCATTTTTGCGATGACTTCACGCATCAGTTCCTCTGCATCACGCAAATCACCAGATCGCTCAAGGTAGGCACCTTTGGAAAAGGTAAGCTTGATATTTCCCGGAAATTTAGTCAGACCTCGATCTATAACATCAACAGCTTCCTTAAACTTTTCACTCTCAGCTAACGCCTCCGCCCATAAAATAAATGACATGGGCTGCACGTCAGGCCGCTCGCAAAGCTGTTTAAGGATGTCCATTGCTTCTGGTTTTTTGCCATCCTCAATTAGCAGAAGAGCCTGAAGTCTCATGGCGTCGCTCTTCAGAGGAGATTCATTTTGAATTTTTTGAAAATGCGCACGCGATTCTAGGCCTTTACCGACCTTCTGTAGCGAAACTGCATAAATAAATGTTGCACGATCTGAGTCTGGCAACTGTGCGTAAAGAGATTGCGCCTCTTTGAGAGCCTCTTCGTTTTTACCCATCTCCCAAAGAATAATAATTTTTTGCATCCTAAGCCCAGGCACTTCCTCGCGAGCATTTTCAATCATGTCGTCAAGTAATGATAAGGCGTTAGATAAATTCCCTAACTCCTTATAAAGAGAAATCATCCGTTCAACCAACTCAGAGTTACCTGGATTGAATCTATAAAGCTGTTCATAAAGCTTTACAGCCTCCTTGCCTCTCTTGTTTAAGTCCAACGCCAAGGCATAAATAAGAGCTAGCTCGGGGTTGCTCTCCTGCAGCTCCCAAGCGCGACGAGCAGGCTCAAGACTTTCTTTTATCTGCTTACCCGCAATCAGAACGCGGCTCAAGATTGACCATGCCTGAGCACTCTGAGAGTTAGCTTTCACCATTTTCCTGGCCATATCTATGGCTAATGATATGCGGTTTTGATCCTGATATCCCCTGATAAGGGCCAGGTAGGAATTTTCAAGTCGTGGATTCAGTTGAATAGCTTTTTTAAGCTGTGTTTCCGCTTCCTTGAAGTCTTGAGATAAAAGTAATGTTTGACCGAAGAGGAGTCTGATGTCTGCGTCGTAAGGATAAAGAAGAGCCATGCGACGTGCCTCTGTGAGACCTTCAGGATCTTTAGGGCTCACTATAACTTTTGATCGGACAAGCTGCGCGCCCGTGAATGAATTGGGATCTAAGTTATAGGACGACTCAAAATGCGAGGTAGCTGCCTGTGCATCTCCTCGCTGCAAAAGCTTCTCAGCCACTAAAAATTGGTACATAGCATTGGCACGTCGATTGGACGGAGACCACATTGCGGAAGGATCAATTCCAGATCCATCATCCAAGCCAGGCACATTAGTATCCTGACTATTTATACGAACTTCATTAGCGTCGAGAAGCTCTTTGCCTTTTTTAGGCGCCGCAGTTCGGCACCCATTGATGATGATCACCAATGAAAAAAATACTGCAATTTTATGCTCAATGTTTTTTTTCAGAACAACCTCGCTTCAATGCGGAAAGGAGACTCAAATCCAATCACCCGCCAAAGACACATTATACCCGTTTCGGGCCTGTTCGACCAAAGCCGATAAATTCAGGTCATCTCCATAAAATACCCTAGCTAAGCACAGCCCCGCAGCCGGGGCGGTTGCAGGGGCAAGCTCGCGATTACAGCCCTCAAGAATCCTTTTGAGGTCGCCAGTAGAAATCTTGCCCTTACCGACTGCGACTAAAGCGCCCACCATATTTCTAACCATTTGTTTGAGGAAGCCGTCACCGATCACCCAAATCTCAAGCAGTGGCTGTTTATCAATGACCACAACCTCACAGACTGTTCTGGTTTTCGTCCGGGCTGAGCTATCGACAGCACAAAAACTTGTAAAATCATGGGTGCCCACGAAAACTCTGGCGGCTTTCTGCATTTCGGAAATACAAAGATCAGCCGTCTGGACCCAAGTATAAGGCGTAATCGTCGGATTTTCTCCCGCTGACCGCCAAATCCGGTAGCGATAGGCTTTGCCCGTACAATTGATAATTGGATGAAAGCCATCTTCGACGACTGACGCACGTTTGACTTTGACGTCGGCGGGTAAGAGGGCATTCATAGACTTGACCAGTCGGTAATCATCAATACCAGACACACTTCGAAAGGTAATAACTTGATCTTCTGCATGCACACCAGCATCGGTTCTGCTTGCTGACGTGATCCTGACTGGATGACGGCAAAAAGTTGCTAGTGCCTTCTCTATATGGTCTTGAATACCCATTCCACTCGGTTGACTTTGAAATCCCTGATATCTTGTGCCGATATAAGACAAATCGAGGCGATAAAGGCTCTGCGTTGCCGGAACCCCTCCACCGGTATCACCCGTCGAAGAATCACTTATATGTTTCAAAAGTAAATCCTACACCGACTACCTGACGACCAAACGATAGTCCTGCTGTGTTCCGTGACTTTACCCGCTCTGCAAATCCTGTCAGGTATACATAGCCAATATCCATGGAATCAAGCATCGAGCGAACGCTTTGCTCGTCCAGATAATTTAGGAGCAAGTGAACAGATGCACCCGCGCTGACAGCAGGTTTTCTACCTGTGTTGGTATACGTCTGCCCAGACTTGGACGCACTATCTCGAGTCTCTTGCCACCAACCATACTCGCCAGCTCCCCACACGTCGACGACTAGCCACTTACGACTGAAAGGGGTGATCTGAATTTTACCCCCGATTTGCATAGGCATAAACAGTAAGCTTGTCTTACTGTTGCTAGCGACTGTTAATTGATCGCAAGAGTTGACTTGTGAGCCTTGTAAGTTACCAGATGCGGCTTTGCCTTTGGCCGAATAAGATCCCAGACGCATGGTAATGCCTGGATTGATCCACCAGTCGAGAGGAAACCAGTCACCTGACAATGAGTAGTATGTCTCTGGCTTTCCATAAAACTTTTCATAGCATTTCTGACCCTCACTGAATGTTGGGCGATTACCAGCAAGTTGAATTCTATATCGACCAAAAACACGGCCACCATAAATCCCCTTGACGCCCGAATCCTTATTTTGATTCTGCTCTGGAGTCTTTGTCAGTTCGGACTTGGGAGTTTCCTCAACAACTGGACTGGCAACTGAGGCGTCGTTTTGTGACGCGTCTTTATTCTTTTGAGACATTTCCCCTTGGCTCACGTTTTCGGGGGTTTCAGCCGTCACTTTTTCTGATGACTCAGATTGAACTGCAGCCGCCTCATCTGTGGCCGCCGAGTGCAATTCTGTAGGTGCAGCTGGACTAGCATTAGCAGCCGAAGCAGCCTCCGCATTAGATCCGTCTAACGTGGCATCTTCCACAACCGAGAGGGGGGAGGCTTCTTCAGACGGCAAATTCTCCTGTGAGAAAGCTACCTGAGACGAAAAAGCCAATACCAGTGATATCGGCAAGACCAATAAATCGATTTTTGAATGCATAATCAGCCTCCATCTCTTAATGGTAACTGATCGCCTCTAGAATTTGAACCGCGTTGGTCGCCGCCCCTTTCTTCAGGTTGTCGGCCACAATCCACATTTGCAGCCATTGGCTTACTTCCATATCAATAGGAGTCCTGACCCGAGCAATATGCACCGATCGATCTCCAGCAACACCCCTTGGAGTAGGGAATTCCGAGTGCGAGTCCTCCAGGTGCATTGTCAATCCTGGGAAATCACTTAGGACTTTGATGGCCTCTTTGCGGGATATGGGTTTGCCGAGCTTTACCGACACTGACTCGCTGTGGCAGTGATAAACGGGCACCCTAACAGTTGTTGCCAGAACCGACAGTTGAGGCATCCCAAAAATCTTCCTCGTCTCGCGGATCATTTTTTCTTCTTCGAAGCAATGACCTTGAGCATCCATCACGTCAATCCCTGGTAAGACATTGAATGCAATGGGTTGGGCATAAACTTGCGCCTGAGGCTCCTGAAATTTGAAACTAGCTTCGACTTGCGTGGAAAGTTCTTTGATACCCTTTTGACCAGTCCCAGAAACGGATTGGTACGTGGAGACCTGAATCTGCTCAATGCCGAACGCGTCAAGCAGAGGCTTTAGGGCTACGACCATCTGAATCGTTGAGCAGTTTGGATTAGCAATGATCGAGCCTTTAGCTAACCCCTTCAGTACGTCGGAGTTCACTTCTGGAACCACGAGCGGAACGCCCTCAACCATCCTCCAGGCCGAACTATTGTCGATGACTGTAACTCCCAATTCGGCTAGCGCCTTCGCGTTCTGACGCGAAAAGGCACCACCTGCACTCATCAGACATGCGTCAAAGCCCTTGATTTGCTCCAGACTGAACGCTTTGACCTCATAAGCCTTGCCCCTAAAACTCAGCCTCTCACCCGCACTGCGCTGGGATGCGAACAAATGTAATTCGATGTTTTTAATTTTGGAATCTTCGAGATCTAGAATCATTTCGCGACCAACAGCACCGGTAGCACCGATTATTGCGACTTTCATTACTGATCCTCATCAACACTTGGGGCTGCAAAAATCTCGTCTTCACTCGTAAGCTTGGTCCAACCTATAGCCCATGCGATCGGCCCGGTGAGCACGTAGAGAAAAATCAAAACAAAGCCAACAACCTCGGGAGCATAAGCCACCAGGGAAATCACCATGACAAAAAGCACAAGAAGCTGAAATGGTTTAACTGATTTAAACTTTAAAAACTTGTGTGACTTATAAATGATATTACTAACCATCAAGAGAGCTAGAATTGGTCCCATGACCACCAGGAACATTTTTCTGAAATCTGGATTCAGCAATATAGAAATAAATTGCAGATCCATCAGATTATCCAACGCATGACGCTGGTCTAGATCAACCATAAGAGAAATGAAACTGGCGACGGTAATTGCCGCCATCGGAATAGGCAAGCCCGTGAAGTCACCTGAGGCCTTACCAATAGAACTCAAGACATTAAATCGGGCAAGACGCAGTGCACCGCAAGCCATGAACATAAAACAGGCCACCCAACCAATTCGTCCCAATTCTAGTAAGCCGTATTGGTACATGAGAAACGCAGGAGCAACGCCAAATGATACGCAGTCACACAAGGAATCGTATTGGACTCCAAATTCGCTGGTACCCTTGGTAAGGCGTGCCACCCGACCGTCAAGTACATCAAAGATCGCCGCCAAAAAAATCGCTACGGACGCCCAACCGAACTGCCCATTCATGCTCTTAATAATTGAGAAAAATCCGAAAAATAAATTCCCAGTGGTTATGAGGTTGGGCAAAATATAAACGGCTCCGCCCAGACGACCACCACGACTTTCGGTTATTGATTGACCACCCATACCTTCCGACCCTCACAACACTGATTGCAACTCATTGATCATAATGACGCCTGATTTATTTTCCAGCCTCAGCTTTTTCTTCGACGGTTGATTTACGGAGGTAAATTGCTCCAGGCATAACCTCCGACCAAGCGAGACCTGAATCTGCCGACAGTCTATCATTAATCACACCTAATGCCAGCCGAGCATTTTCTCGTGGATCCATATTTTGAAAGGTTTGGATGCCAGCACTTTGAGCGGCCTCACTGAGCCCATTCCATGCACCCAATACAAGCCAAACTTTATCGAGCAGCACCGCATCAACCCCCTTTGCTAGATCCAAAGGAAGGAGACTAGAGTTACCGTTGGAGAATGTCGCGGCATAACCTGTCGTCTTCGTCGAGGGCAAGAAAACCGCCACATCTTGACCTAGATTGCCCCCAAAATGTGTGGCAAGCACTTGAAGAGACGAAACACCTGCAATCTTTGCTTGAGGGTTGGCTTTGCTGATAAGACCCTTGAAAAAACCGTAAGCGTAAGCCAATCCCACCCGAATCCCGGTAAATGACCCCGGACCCTGCGAGATGACAATTCGCCCGATATCCTCAGCTTTAATACCCGCCTGATTCATTGCCTGCTCCACGATCAGAGGCAGGCGTCGCGCACTGTCCTGAATCTCGTGAGTGACGTCTGAAAATATCAACTTTCTTGAGCTGTCATCACCAGTTCCTAGGCCAACAGCTGCTCCAAAAATCGAGGTATCAATGATTAGGTCAAACTCCGGCATGGTTAGTTGACAATACCCCGAATCATGGAGCTCCAAAAACGGCTGAGGTCATTATAAAGGGCCAACACAATCAGAGACATGACTATGACAAAACCAATTTTCTGAAAATTCTCGATCGTCGACTCCTCAATAGGAGCCCGTTTAACACCCTCCGCTGCAAGTAGCATCAATTGGCCACCGTCAAGAACTGGGATGGGAAATAAATTAACAAGCCCAAGATTAATGGAAATCACAGCCATACTGGCAAAAAAAGCCATCCATCCCGCTTTTGCAGAATCACCTGCAACTTTGGCAATCATGACTGGCCCTCCCAGCGCCTTGACGGGCATAGCACCACTAATGATCATCCAAAGACTCGTAACCATCATCGTGGTCTGAGTATAGGCCTCGTCTATAGCGATAGCCGCCGCCTTATACGGATTACGCTCACGATTAACCGCACTCTCTGGGATCACTGTTTGTCCAAGCATTGCCACGTCCAAAAGATAAGCCGTGACAGCACCCTCAGGAAGCTGAAGTTCTAGCGGCTTCAAGGGTACCGTTATCACCATCGATTTAAAGTCTCTAACAACCTCAAGAGAAACCTCGGGCTTTCGCCAGTTCTCCATGATTTCCTGCAGATTAAAAATAGTTTTAATTGGCTTACCATCCCAGGAGAGCAGCTGGTCACCTGACTTCAACATGGATGCTGATCCGCCTCGCGCAAGACCTATGGTCAGATGACTATCAACAGCCCCCAGCAACTGAGCATAGGATCGATCCGTCTCAGTGTTGATTTTCGGCCAGTCTGCAACATTTAACTCAAGAACCCTTGCTTGCGCGTCTATTTTTTCAACAGGTTTTCCGGACTCATTTTCACTAATTGTGACAGGACGAACTGACACTTTGACAGACTTAACTCCTGCCCGCGACCAAGCACCAAAAAGATGAAATGTTTCATGCAAGCCATTTATCTTATGTGAGAGACCCCCATCGTCGATCCATGCCTCGACGCGATCACCGGTCAATAGACCATTTTTTGCCAGTGGAGACTGCGGGGAAGTGATTGTCACAACCGCACTCGGATATCCGAGGGCTACACCTACGCGACCAATTTTAGAAGTTGAACCAAAAATACTACGACCGGTTACCGGCTCTGGTGTCACGTCCTTAGCAACTTGGGAACCGTCGCGTTCAATCACTACTTTTAAAGTTCGATCAGGGTTCTTTTGGAATACCCGCTCGATGTCTGACCACCCCTTGATCTGCCGACCATCGACCTCGAGAAATTTATCACCAGGGAGAATGCCAGCCTGCTGAGCTCGCCCACCTTCGATCACATCGCCAACGGTGGCTGGAGGATGCTCGATACCGTGCATGACCATGCCCCAAAAAATCAGAAAAGCGAGTATAAAATTGGCCAGTGGCCCTGCCAGTACAATCAAAGCACGCTTCCACACGGGCGCCTGCCAAAAAAGAATGCCTTTAACATCATCTGGTACATCTTCGTTACGATAACTTCCGTAAAATTTAACGTATCCGCCCAACGGAATCCAACCAATCAGATAATCAGTCTGACCTCGGCGAAACGCCGCAATCCGATGACCAAAACCAATGGCAAACTTTTCAATGGCGACGCCGCACCAACGTCCCACAAGGTAGTGACCAAGTTCGTGAAACAAAATCAGAGAACCAAGCATCACCAGCATGGCTACGATCGGATGAGAAAAGATTGACTGCATAAGATCTCCTGACCAGCCGGCGAGAAGACAATTAAGGGATGACTCTAATAGAACCGGCAACGTACAGGATAAACCAAATCACGGGAGCCGCAAATAAGACTCCGTCAATTCGATCAAGAAGCCCCCCATGCCCCGGTAGCAAGGTTCCTGAATCTTTAACGCCGGTGAACCTTTTTATCACTGACTCGACAAGATCCCCCATTTGACCAGCAATTCCGCCGAAGAAACCGCAGATAAGGGCCATGGTGGAGCCACCGATCAGATCCACATAATAATAACTTTGCCAAACCAAAGCCCCGATCATACTTGCAGTTAACCCTGCAATGGCGCCCTCCCAAGTCTTTTTAGGGCTTTTTTGGGGAGCGAGCTTCGTTTTTCCAAAAAACCGACCACCAAAATACCCGCCCGTGTCCCCCATCCAAACAATCACCAATACAAACAGTAATTGCCGGCCATTAGGCTCATTTGTTTGCAAATCCCACACCACGAGCCAAGGAAAACCCGCATAGGCCAGAGTCAGCGTGAAGCCAAGAACCCGGGCCATTTCAGCTTCGATCCCCTTGGTTGCAAACACAGCCACAACCATAGCCAATATCAGCCCAAATACAACAATGCCACGATCTGCTGGTAAATCGTAAAGCGCAGAAATGACAAAAATGGCACCCATGACACCGGCACAAAAAAACGCAAGAATTCTGTAGTGAGGGGTCCTATTGGAGGCAATATAAATTTCAGAGGTCTGAGATCTTTCACTGCCAACAAATGAGTAGTTGCGAAGCATTTCATCAAGGCGCGGCTGGATCATCATCGACATTTCAAAAACGGATAAGGTAATGGCAAAAAGTATCAATAGGCCCACTGACCAATGAGGACCGGCAATCAATAGCCAAAGAATAGCTGGTAAAAGCACAGCGGCCGTCATAACCCGAGTTTTTAGCATGGACGAGATTCCATTTTCTGCATCGATGCCGCTTGATTTGACGACTCCACTTGAGCTGATGTCAAACCAAACCTGCGTTCACGAGAGGCAAAAGATTCCAATGCCTTTGTAAATTCGTCCCTAGTAAAATCAGGCCACATAATGGGCGTGAAATAAAACTCTGAATAAGCCGCCTGCCATAACAGAAAGTTACTGATACGCTGTTCACCACTTGTTCTAATAACCAGGTCGGGGTCGGGTAAACCCGCCGTGTCTAAATTAGAGGACACAAGCTCTTGATCAATTTGCTCTGGCTTCAGCTGACCAGCGGCCAACTGAGCGGCTATGGCTGCCACAGCCCTGGTCATTTCAGCTCTAGCTCCGTAGCTGAGCGCCACATTGAGAATCAGTCCAGAGTTCCCGGAAAGCATGGTCCTGGTTTCCAAAACCAGATTGCGCAGCGAAGACGACAGCTTGCTCAAGTCACCTATCACGCGAAATTGAACATTTTTCCGATTTAGTTCATCCCGCTCTTTCCGAAGATAATGCTCCAAAAGATGCATGATAACGCCAATTTCCTCAATCGGCCGCTTCCAGTTTTCATCACTGAATGCGTATAGCGTTAGCACTTCGATACCGCACTGACCCGCCTGCTCAACGATTTCGCGAACTCGCTCGGCTCCATACTTATGGCCAAAAATACGAGGACGTCCGCGCAGTTTTGCCCAGCGGCCGTTACCATCCATGATGATTGCGACATGACGCGGCATAATTTCACGAGAAATATTTAAAGGTTTTGATAAACCTATTGAAGGCATTAAGTCATCCCGAACATCAAGCTTGATTCGCTCTTTTACTGCCAAAACGAGCCCCGAGGTGTAACATATTGACTTGTCAGCGTCTAGGACATTGACAAATGCACCCTAACCATTGGATATCAAATGACTAATCACCCCCAAAAAGCACCCTTGGGCACCCTGTGGATGGCTGCGACCACCCTCGGAGACATGAGAGATATTCCCCTGAGATCACTGGAACTTTTAAGAACTTGTCCGTTCCTAGTCTTTGAAGAAGATAAGCAGGCCAGGCAGTTTTTGAAAGCCGCAGGAGTCCAACGACAATGGATGCGCTACACAGAGCAGCGGGAAGCTTTTACCCTGGAAGAACTCGAGCGCGAACTAAAAGAAGGCAATGACGCACTTTACATGAGCGATCAGGGCACTCCTGGGTTAGCCGACCCTGGCCGAGATCTTGTCGACGTCGCCTTGCGGATAGGCGCAAACCTCAGAGTTGTGCCAGGTCCGAGCTCGTTGACAGCCACGATTTCAGTCTGCCCGATCGATTGTAGGAGATTTCAGTTTGTAGGGTTTCCGCCTCGTGACGAGTCCGAACGGGAGTTATTTTTGCGCCAGCATCTTGACCACCCATGGCCATCGATCATTTTTGATACGCCCTACCGTATGAGACAGTTTTTTGAAACGCTTGAAAAAGTGCTACATGGCACCGACAGAAAGGTTTTTGTTGGCGTTGATATCAGTGGCGAACACGAAGAATTTTGGTGGGGCACAATCGAGATCATTTTCAAAAAAGTCAGCGCCTTGACTGAAAAGCGTAATTACGTTGTCATTGTCGAAGGTAACGGACAGGATTTCGTTTCGCGCAAGATGAGGCCGCAACCATCAAACCAGGTAAAACCTCGTCCCGAAAAACTAGGATTCAAATTTAAACCGCGAGGACATTCCGGTAAATCAACTCACAAAAAGCCGAAACCTACCGGACGCCGGTAAACCACTGGGAATCACGGTAGACTGGCAATACCAATTTGAAAAGAGCCTTAAATACTGCCGCCCCAGGAATGGCAAGAATAACACCCCAGAATCCGAATTGGGAGCTAGCGGCAATTACAGTCAAAATCACCACAAGCGGATGCAGCCCCACCCGTTCGCCAATTAACTTCGGGGTAATAATTGCACCATCGAGCATTTGCACCGTACCGATCACACCCAATAAATAGAATACTGTCGAGATGGGTAGCTGCTGAGTGAAAATATAAGTCAGACCCAAAGTTAGACCAACCACTACATCGAGATAAGGAATAACGCGGCAAACACCGGCAGCAATTCCAATAGCCACACCTGCTGACAAGCCAATAGCCGAAAATCCTACCGAGTAAAGACAAGACAGAGCCAGCGCAACCTTCAAGTGGCCGCGAATAACATGGACTAAGGCCTCATCAATGATCGATATCATCTTGATTCCATAGGGCCGCAAATCCCTCGGCGTTATTCGTCTTATCCCTTGAATCAGACGAGCTTTCTCAGCTAAAAAATAAAACGCAAGAATAGGCACGAGCATGATACTGACCAATGAGCCCATGACCCCTGCGCCAAGGTTGACAACACTCTGTGCAGCAATCTGCATTTTCAATATTAATTGCTCCACTACGTTGAAGCCTTTTAGCGCTCGAGTCACAGCACCGCGATCGT
This sequence comes from Pseudobacteriovorax antillogorgiicola, assembly GCA_945897695.1. Classification (GTDB taxonomy): domain Bacteria; phylum Bdellovibrionota_B; class Oligoflexia; order Oligoflexales; family RGVZ01; genus CAMDKS01. The sequence goes on from CAMDGW010000004.1 coordinate 22,034, forward strand.
TAATGCCGTATTCATCCAACTTTTGGTGAATCAAACTACCCGCATTTTTCGAAATGTTTTCAATTAGAGAGGGTACCTGCTGAACCAGACCCACCAGCTGATCGTATAAAAAAGGAAACAATCTGATAAAAATCCAAACTAGTATTCCCAAGATGAAGATCAGAATAAGTAAACTGGCAACTTTGCGATTTACTTTGCGACGCTCGAGGCTGTTGACCAAGGGATTTAGTAAATAAGCAAGAAACGCAGCCACGAAAACCGGTGCGACAACTTTCTCGTAGAACCAACTAACGTAATAAGCCGCGAAAACCACAGCACCAAGATAAATGACAAAGCGCTTTATCGCTTGCCAATCATGCTCATGACCGGGATTACTTTGATTTTGAGTCATCTATCACCGGAATTTATCTTGAAGGTTTTTCGGCGGACAGTACCCGGTCGTGACCAGATAAATCCTTTGCTATCTTTATTTTCTGCCAACCTGCCACATCAAACAAATGAGCAACTTTTTCCCCCTGATTCAATCCTATCTCTAGGAAAATTTTGCCTCCTGGATTGAGAAACGCCTGATAGGAAGAAGCAAATTTTTTATAGAAATCTAGCCCCTCAGGGTCACTGGTAAATAAGGCCAACGCAGGTTCGTAGGCTTCAACACCCGGCCCCATGATCAGCTTCTCTGACCGAGCAATGTAGGGAGGATTTGAAACAATCAGGTCGAAGGCACTTGCCGTTGTAGCCGACATAGCGTCTTGTCGTAAAAAATTCACATTTGTCACCTTATTAGATTCGGCGTTGGCACATGCAAGACTAAGAGCCTCATCCGATACGTCCCAGGCTGTGACGGATGCCCCCGGGAGCTCCGCAGCCAACGAGATGGCAATGCAGCCCGAGCCGGTACCCACATCTAGAATTTTTGCAGTCTGGTTATCTTTCAAAGCCGAGAGAGCTAACTCGACCAACAACTCGGTATCCGGCCGGGGAATCAAAACACTACGGTCAACTTTGAAACGATGCCGGTAAAAATCACGATAGCCAAGAATATAGGCCACTGGTTCAAATTCAGCGCGTCTGCGAAAAAGTACTTTAAATGAGTCTCTTTCGTCCTTAGAAAGCGGCCGATCAAGTTGAAGGTAGAGCTTCATTCGATCCAGTCCCAGCACTGATGCAAGCAGCAACTCTAGGTCAAGTCTGGAGGTGGCGGCGAGATCTTTACTCTTAGAATTCAGATATTCGACTGACCAAGAGAGTATACGGCGCACCGTCCAGAGATCCGGATGGGTGGACGAAAGATTGTCATGATCATCTAAATTGGTCAAAGGGCCTTCTCTAGTTGTTCTTTTAGCAACTCCGCCTGATGGTGAGTTCCTAGTTTATCAAGAACATCGTCAAGATCGCCATTAATAACTTCAGGAAGATTATAAACAGTGTAATTGATCCGATGGTCGGTCATCCGACCCTGCGGGAAATTGTAGGTCCGAATCCGCTCGCTACGGTCACCTGAGCCCACTAAACTTTTGCGAGTGGCAGAAATTGCTGCATCCTGCTCTGCCTGTGCTTTTTCAAGAATTCTAGCCTTCAGGATTTTCAATGCCCGCTCTTTGTTCTTTAGCTGGCTACGTTCGTCCTGACACTCCACCACGATACCAGTGGGTAGATGCACCATGCGAACAGCCGAGTCTGATGTATTCACATGCTGACCACCGGCTCCTGAAGAACGGCAGACCATAATATCCAAGTCTTGAGGCCTTATATTAACTTCAACTTCATCGGCCTCAGCAAGCACAGCTACTGTACATGCAGACGTATGAATACGTCCCTGAGCCTCGGTTTCCGGCACCCTTTGCACTCGATGCACACCGCTTTCAAATTTAAGGCGACTATAGACTCTGTCCCCCTCGACCATCACGATCACTTCTTTGATGCCACCGCGCTCTGCAACGGTACTGGAAAGTAGCTCCGTGCGCCATCCAGCCCTCGAAGCATATCGCGTGTACATTCGCAGAAGATCTGCAGCAAAAAGTGCAGCCTCCTCGCCGCCGGTTCCTGCCCGAATCTCTAGCATAACGTTCTTCTGGTCATTGGGATCTTTAGGAAGCATCAGAATGGTTAGGTCACGTTCTACGCTCTCAAGTTTTGCGGATACGTCGTCTAACTCTTCCTTGGCCATCGTTCGAAGTTCAGGATCATTTTCATTAAGCATCGACTTGGCGTCGTCGCGTGCTTTCAGCAAAACTTTGTAGGCGCGAAAAGTCACTACGATATCCTCGATCATGGCACGCTCTTTGGAGAGCCGTGTCAACTCACGGGAGTCAAGTCCATCTTGCGACAACGCCGCCTCGATTTCCTCGAAGCGGCGCTCTACTGTATCCAATTTCGTAAACATCAGGTGTCTTTTGGGTCCAAATCAGCCGTTCATCGAGGAGATGAACTCGGCGTTTGTCTTGGTTTTTTCCATTTTTTCTAGCAGAAATTCCATCGCATCAACCGTACTCCGAGGAGCGAGAAGTTTTCTCAGAATCCACATACGGTTCAGAATGTCGCGAGGCAGCAATAAATCTTCCTTACGTGTACCCGATTTGTTGATATCGATCGCCGGGAAAACTCGCTTCTCCGCAAGCTTGCGGTCGAGGTTTAACTCCATATTACCCGTACCTTTAAATTCTTCGAAAATCACCTCGTCCATACGAGAGCCTGTCTCAATCAACGCGGTCGCGATGATGGTCAAAGAACCCCCGTTTTCAATGTTACGGGCAGCACCAAAGAATCTCTTTGGCTTATCTAGAGCGTTTGAATCCACACCACCAGAAAGAATCTTACCAGATGGCGGAACGACTGAGTTGTACGCACGGGCAAGACGAGTGATGGAGTCAAGCAAGATCACAACATCGTTTCCATGCTCAACTAGGCGCTTAGCTTTCTCAATCACCATCTCAGCAACCTGCACGTGACGCTGCGCTGGTTCATCGAACGTGGAGCTAATGACCTCTCCACGAACACTGCGCTGCATGTCGGTCACTTCTTCTGGACGCTCATCGATCAGGAGAACAATCAGGATCACTTCAGGGTGGTTTTTGGCAATAGCCGCAGCGATATTTTGCAGGAGAACTGTCTTACCAGTTCTCGGAGGAGCGACGATCAATGAGCGCTGACCTTTACCAATGGGAGCAAGAAGATCAATGATACGAGTCGCAAGATTGTGCGGCTCATACTCCATCTTGAACTTCTCCATTGGATAGAGCGGCGTCAAGTTGTCAAAAATTATTTTTTCGGCGCTTTGGTCAGGTGATGTCCCGTTTACCGTCTCAACTTTGAGGAGAGCAAAGTAGCGTTCGCCGTCTTTTGGAGGACGGATCTGACCCGAAACGGTATCCCCTGTGCGGAGGTTAAACCGGCGAATTTGACTTGGGGAAACGTATATATCATCTGGACCCCAAAGGTAGTTGTAGTCTGGGGCACGAAGGAATCCAAATCCATCGGGCAACGTCTCAAGCACCCCTTCGCCGTAAACGACACCGCCGCGTTCCGACAAGTTTTTCAGGATGGCAAACATGAGCTCGTTCTTGCGAAGATTGCTTGCACCTTCGATTTCAAGCTCCCGCGCAATCTTATTGAGATCATTAATATGGCGGTCTTTGAGTTGTTTCAGATTAATTTCGCCGGCAATTGAATCGGCAAGGGTCTTGGGGAGTGGACGAGCAGCACCTTGGGACGCTGGGATTGGGGCTTGAGCTGGCGCCGGCGCCTGAATCTTATCGACCTTCCCAGCTGCAACAGGAGCTTCTGGCTCAGCCACAGCGACTTCAATTGCGGCTGCGGGCTCTTTTGGGGTCAGGTTTTGTGGACGCGCTGGACGAGATGGTCTCTTTCGTGGAGTTGAATCGTCGCCGTTGTTGCCTTGAGTCATGGGCAATCTTCCTCAGTTACAAAAGTTATGTTGTTTTAAAAAGGGTGGTTTAGCTGCCTGAAATATCAGAAATTTTTGCGGAAAATCTCGAGGATAATTGGAGTGATTTGGGAATCGGTCTCAAAGATTTGAGCAGTGCCCAAATATATAAATATGTTTTTAAGATTTCGCAAGGGGTAAATTATATAATTAAAGGGTATAATGATTATTAGATCTATCAGCTTTAGCGACTAAGGTGCTGAGACCCCAAAACCGGCGGGGAAGGAGCGAAAATCTTGCGTAAACTTTCATATTTAATGACTTTTTTAGTTTTCTTCGTGGTCCTTCAACCATCTGCTGTCCAAGCAGATTCCGAGCTGGAGGGAAAGTTTCAGGACATGTTTGTGACAGCCGGCTATTCGGCTGCAGCGGGGGCGACCATTGGCGCCGCGTTGCTTACCTTTCAAGATTCACCCATGAAGAAGTTAAACTTTATTTCCATCGGTGCATCTGTTGGTTTTTTAAGTGGAACAGCTATAGGAAGCTGGATAGCACTGGCCCCCATTTTCGTGGAAAACAACTCGCTCCAACCTAGTCTCATGGCTCACGATGCTCCGACGGGTCAGGTTGTGGTCAAGCCATGGATTAACATCGCTCGTAACACTGTATCCGGATTGGAAGCTGGTGCCGTACTAGCTCGATTTTAAGATTTAAAGATAAAGTTACCGATCTTGGACCCTAGCCAGAAAATTCTAATCATTGGGGCGGGCTACCTTGGCCAAAGAATAGCACACTTTGCGTGCGCGAGTGGTTGGAGCGTATTCGCTGCAAGACGTCAACCGCCCATGGATCCGGGGCTTGACCCCATATCATGGCTGTCAATAGATGTAACGAGTGCTGACTCCGTACGGGAGTGTCTCCACAAAGCAAGCAGTAAACAGCAACTAGCGGCTGCAGTTTACTGCGTCTCAGCTGGTGAACCCAATGAAAATGCCTACAAAAGAGCCTACGAAATTGGTGTCAGAAATATTATTGAACACCTGCCGACAGAGACACAACTTGCTTTTATATCGAGTACGGGAGTTTACCACCAGAACTCTGGTGAGTCTGTGGACGAATCATCACCCACCAATCCTCTTCTTTTATCTAAAACTCAGTCTCATTTATTAACGGGTGAGTCACTTGTGATAAATCGCCCCAATTCGGTTATTGCAAGATTATCTGGAATTTATGGCCCTGGACGCACAAGACTGATTTCGATGGCTCAGGCCATGAATGACCCTTACATCGTGGACCGACAAGATTATACCAACAGAATTCACGTTGATGATGGCGCTCGCGCCGTTCTCCATCTACTGAAAAATCAATCAAGTGAAAAAATATACTGTGTGACCGATCACGAACCAGCACCACAGCTCGATGTTGTCATGTGGATTCGGAGCGCAATGGCCATGCCCCCAATCCAGGTGCGCTACCGCCAACAAGACACATTTGTTACGACTCCTGATCAACTTCCTTCCTTCAATAAACGAATCAGTAACCAGAGGCTCCTTAATTCTGGCTTTAAGTTTCATTTCCCAACATTCCGGGAAGGCTACGGTAAACTTCTGTAGCATCTCCAACCCTGCATCATTCTTGGTCAGTTTGTCGCGTCACTTATGGCAATCATGATGACCAGTGGAGCTAAACCCCCAAAATTAATGACTCTAATCAGTGGCATAGAGGTTGCTCAGTAGGGCAAGAGCCACCCCCCGGCTGATGACCTGCGCTGAACTTCTCGGAGTTGAAAATGAACAAAGCACCTTACATTAGTGTTCTTTCCATCGTGTTAATCCTTTCAGGATGCGGAAACTTTGCTGGAAAAAATGCAGGTCAAAATGAGGATGTATTGCCCGAAACGACAGCGCCATCCACCGATATCAGATGGCTTACGCTTGAAGATCCTAGTTGCCTTCAAAACGGCAGCTCAATCCCCATAGCAAATGCCACCATCTATGAATGGGACGGCTATAAAACCTCACCCAAAGTAGTCCCCTTCCCGGGTCGAACCGTTGATCAGACAGACTTCGGCACCATCAATGTAATGGGTGCTGCAATCAACTACACACAAAATTATAAGTGTACCCTCAATAACGCCGGCGAAAGAAAGTGCGTAGACAATACAAAAGACAAAACCGAAAATAACTGGCTCAGAATCTGTCGCGCAAGCGGAGTTTACGGACGTGATTCAATTGAAGCCATGACCTTGACCGCCATGCATTACACGGAAGCAGCCTATAATTTTTACAACTCAATTACCGGCAACATGCCCGGAATCACAAAATCGATCATGATCTCACAGCCAAAAATTAATCGTGAAATCATTAAAACAAATGGAGACGTAAAAAATCGCGTTGATTCGGACAACGCCGCATTTGCTGAGTTGCCCGGCTCGGCCGGCAAACCTAGCTACGGACTATTCATGATCTATCCGACAACTCAAAGGTGGTTTGCAACAAATAAAAACAACCTGTGGGAAGTCCCGTTTGTTATGCAGCACGAATTTGGCCATCATGTGTTCAGCCATTACATCAAAGATAAAGCAAATTCCATCGGGCTAAGCCTTAAGTCTTCGTCAGAGCTTCAGTCAATCATGCCAAACCCAGACAAAACTTCCAGAGCACGCATGTCTTTAACAAGCTCTGCTGACACGGCTCAGCTTGCGTTAGACGGGATTAACGAGGCCTATGCAGATCTGTACGGATATTTTTCTGGGAATAGTGCAAGAGATCAACTACGCGGCATCGAGTGCCTTGCTGTTTCTCGCGATCCATCCAGCCCCGTGACCAAAGGCGGTCAACCAAAAGGTCTTGATCAGACCCGCATTGATATCTATGAGGGACGCCGATCGGCCTCGACAACGACTAATGATTGCTATGAACCAGCCTTTGATGACGAACATGATATTGCCGTGGCATTAGGACAACCCCTAGCTAGATTTATTGAAACCTTAGCGCCCCAGGCAAACGGCAATTTCCGAGCAAGATTCCTGCTCGTATGGGCAACAAGGATGCAAGGTCTCATAAACCAAGGATCATCAAACATATCCGTTGATACTCTGGTCAGAGAGCTGATACTAGGCGCCAAGTCGCTCGTGCCAAACACGTCTCTTGCCTGCAGTGACCTAAAACCACGTATATCTGGACTTAAATCTGCTGTGGCAGCTTGCAACCTTTGACCTAACCCGTGTTTACTTTAATCATTGAAGACATTTTTGGCCTTGCTTGTGACAAGGTCAAAATCGCCAAATACTCAAAATCAATAGATTTTTTTAAAAACCATTAAGTTTGTTAAAGACCCTCCGAGTCCTACCGCGAGTTCGGTACGGATATGAATGACCAATTTCTTTGGAGGAAAAATGAAAACAATAGCATCACACATAAACCGGTTCGTAGCGTTAACCCTGTTGATTTCTGGATCAGCTGCCATTGCAACAGATTTAGATCTTGAATTAAAAGTATCGGGAAGTATTGCCTCGGTTCCGCAGTGGCGTAACGACAAAAATGAAGTGATCACTTCGGTAGATCTGAGCTTTCAAAACAACAAAGCAAGTCTCCCCGAAACAAACGTCGACTCTACAGAAAGCACAATTTCTTTG
>CAMDGW010000005.1 GCA_945897695.1 Pseudobacteriovorax antillogorgiicola
AAAGGTCCATGATCTAGCGCTGCAAGATTTAAATCCGTTCCTGATCAAAGATAACACAATTGCCCTCGGTGATTTTCGCGTCGAAAGTAACCTCACCGTGGTTGATGTTAGCGCTAAAAAAATGGTGTCTCAGCTACTTGAGAAAACAGACATCAATCTTTTTGATGATAAGAAAGTCAGTTAAACAAATCACGAGGCGACGATGGCACAGGGCTCTCAAATTCGAAGCTTCGATCGCACCAAGCTTAAGGGTGCCATGACCTCAATTGACTGGGATCCCCAGGGACGGGTCTGCGATATTGTGGGCACAGTCATTGAGGCGATCCTTCCAGGGACCCCAATCGGCAGTATCGTATCAATCGCGGCGCCTGTGCAGGGCGGTCAAATTCTTGCCGAGGTGGCAGGGTTTAAAAATGAGCGAGCTTTATTAATTCCATACTCATCAGTTCAAGGAGTTGCGCCAGGGAGCGCTGTCAAAGGGGTGAAGATTTTAAACCACATACCGGTTGGAGATCACCTTCTAGGCCGCATTATCGACCCCATGATGCAGCCACTTTTTGGTCCAGATCTAACTCCTGACCCAAGTGCTGAACTTGCGCATCTTGAAAGGGAAGCGCCAAATCCAATGACAAGAAAGCGCGTGATGCACCCCTTTGGCCTAGGCATTCGAGCCATGGATGGGCTCCTCACCTTTGGTGAAGGTCAACGTATCGGCGTCATGGCCGGATCAGGCGTTGGAAAGTCCGTGATGATGGGCATGATGGCGAAGGGCTCAGATGCAGATATTAACGTCATTGGGTTGATTGGAGAACGAGGTCGCGAGGTCCGAGAATTTATTGAACGAGATCTCGGTCCGGAAGGTCTGGCCCGAAGTGTGGTCGTCGTTGTGACGGGGGATCAATCCCCACTGCTCCGAATCCGCGCAGCGAAGGTGGTAACAGCCATTGCTGAGCACTTTGCCATGCGAGACAAAAAAGTTCTTCTTATGATGGATTCCCTCACTCGCGTTGCCATGGCTCAAAGAGAAATTGGACTGGCCGTGGGCGAACCTCCAACAACAAAAGGCTATCCACCCTCGGTTTTTTCGCTCTTACCGAGACTTCTCGAACGTTGTGGTCCCCAGGCAAAGGGCTCTATCTCGGGTATTTACACGGTCCTTGTCGATGGAGATGATTTTAACGAGCCTATTGCTGACGCTGCTCGGGGGATTCTCGACGGTCACATTGTTCTTTCACGAACACTGGCGGCGCGACACCACTTCCCTGCAATTCAGGTCACCGCCTCCACAAGTCGTGTGATGCATGACATTGTAGACCGTGACCACCAAGATTTAGCGGGTCACATCCGCATGCTACTTGGAGTTTACGAAGAAAACTTTGATTACGTGCAGATAGGTAGCTACCAGGCCGGCACCAATCCACCACTAGATGAGGCGATCCGACTGATGCCAGCTATCGAAAAATTCCTGAAACAGGATCGCAATGAACTCTCATCTTTTGAGGATTCAATGAAAAGTCTTGAGTCGATCGTTAGCTCAAAGCATCGGTTTGAGCAAGACGAGCAGTAACCGTCAGACAATTCTGAAATCTAACAGGAACACCAATGCAACAACTGCAAAAAAAAGCCAAAAGACTCAATCCGGTCATCGAAGAGCGCCAGTCAAAATTTGACGCAGAAAACGACAAGCTAAATTCGATTCGTCGCCGAAAAATCGAAACCGTTGCCGCCATGAGAGCCATGCAGCAGGAATATATGGATGGCGTTTCACGGTTAAATGATGAGCGCGGAACCTCTAATCGCCTCATGCTTGAAGCCCTAGAAGTCGGCCTGGATAGCGTCAAAAGCCAATGGATGTCCCTTTATCAAACTGTAATTCAAATCGAGAAAGAAGAAAAACAGCAAATCACCGTCATGAGTCAGGCGCATAAGGATCTAGAAGCGATCAAAAAGCTGCAGACCAAGTATAAGGTCGAATACGCCAAAGAGATGGATCGACGAGAACAAAAGACACTGGACGAACACTCGTTGCGCAAATTTATGCGCGAAGCTCAATGAGCATCTAGGAGCAAACCATGACACAGCACTCACTGATGAAGACTATTTTGACGGCCAAAGTCCTTTTGGTAGTCGTAGCGTTGGCCATCCATCAAGGTTGGATTCACATAGGCGACTTGCCACTTATTGCCGCCGATCAAGCTCAAGATAAAAAAGGTGAGGACGAGACAACGGCAAGCCCCAAGAAGGCGCCTGAAGAAAAAACTACGTCACCCCAAGACGCCGTAAAAATGAAGGATGAGGTTTCCGAAAAGAAAGAAGACGAGAAGAGGAAGAGCTTTTTAAGCGATCTCTTTACGCTTCCAAAATTAAATGCAAAAACCGCCAAGAAAGAAGAAATCGGAAAATATCTCAACCTGGCAGAGCGCAAGGAAAGACAGGTTGAAGAACGAACCGAGCAACTCGTACAACGAGAGGCACAACTTAAGATTTTAGAAAAAAATATTGAAGATAAACTACTCAAACTTGATGAAGAGCGTAAATTTATCGCTAAGACCATCCAGCAAGAGAAAGACCTCAAAGGGGAGCGTCTTGATAAAATTGCAGAACTCTTCGACAAGATGGAACCTAAAAAAGCTGCGCCTCAATTTGAAAAACTAGACAAAGATCTTACCGTCGCCTTATTTAAAAAACTCAAACAAAAGCAGGTAACCACGATCCTAGAGAGCATGAACCCAGACAAGAGCGTAGAGCTCACGGAGTATTTCGCCCGCGTAAAGAGCGCTCGGGAGTATGATCTTTTAAAAGAGCTCAACGAAAGCCTGAAAAAAGAATTTCAAGACTGCAAAGGTATGCCGGTTGCAAGTATTGCGGGAGAGAAGTCTCCTGATAAATCAGCGACAAAACCATCTGAGCCAGCAACCTCTGACACGGCAAAAAAACCGGACGCAGAGACCAAAAATAAATAAGGTTTTTCCGTTAACTTTTCGGGCCTCGGGGAGATCTTTATGTGGACATGGTGGTTTTCATGCGGGTCTCTGCTATCGGCCGTGGGAATAGGGTTGGGAGCATTTGGTGCCCATGCGCTCAAGGGACGTCTTACCCCAGAAGATAGCGCGATTTTTGAAACAGCGTCCCGCTACCTATCAACCCAAAGCATCGGACTTATTGTGATTTCACTTTGCATGTCACGCATGGAAAGTGCTGCGCTTAAAATTGCCGCTGCAGCAATTTTTATCGGTATATTAATTTTCTCAGGGACGTTATTTGGAATTGTTGGAACAGGGATACGTTGGCTTGGAGCCATCACACCGATTGGTGGGACTTTAATGATAGTTGGTTGGCTATTGGCTGCTTATGCTGCCGCCAAAGCCAACCTTAATTAATTACTTCTCTGCTAGAGAATCGCGGTCAACAAAAATACCGCCCAAGGCACCCTCTTTCTCGACAGACTCTCTAGGCATCACGTAATCGCAGCGGATTCCTGCAACACCAGACATCCAGGTTTCTGCAGATAGTTCTTTAAATTTTAAGCGGCAGTGGTCGCGAATCGCGTTGGCAGACCATTCACCGGGTATTCCAAATCTAATGAGAATTGCTGCCCCTTTTCTAGAAAAAAGGCTAGATGCATAGACGAGTTTTTCATCTTTAAACTTAGCCGCAAGCATGTCTTTAAGAGTCTTCGGGCCAAAAATCTTGGCCTTTTCTGACGCGACATCTTTCTCGACTGGGAACATTAGGAATTTGCCACCATCAAGGAGCTTGGCTGCTATATCAAAATAAAGCCACGCCGTGATGTCTTCTTTTTTCTTTGCAAGCTCTTCAGCTTCCTGACGCCAAACAGAAAAGTCTTTACCAGCATGAGTCCATTGCTGAACATGCCAGGCGCCAATCAACCACTTTTCTTTTGTCGGCACTAAGTCCACATAGACACGAGTAATTTCATCACGGCCTTGGACCTGGATCCAGACGCCTGCCTGAAATGGATGGGAAAACAACGGGTGGACCATCAAACCGTCTTCTGGACAATCAATAGCGTTGGTTACGCCGTCAAAACTGTTGATGCCGTATGCCCTGAACATCGTGGCATCGATCTTATCTCCTGCAATTCTTTGGATTGAGGTTAGCGCCCCCCTGACCAGTGCAGGTCTGACTTTTAGCTGGGAGTGAAACAAGGAAAGAAGAAGCTTATCGTCGGAAGCTGTTATTGCCTTAGTTAAGCTTTGGATAAAAGCTGTCAGACCAGGGTCAACTTCAACAATTCCTTTCGGGTCCCTAGAGATAATTTTGCAGGCTCTTTGTGCCGAGCCTTCAGGAAATATTTTTTTTCGAACGTCTTCCCTAGGACTTCGGTCTTCAAGTTTTGCCGGGATAAGAGTATCCGCAAGGCCTACACCAGAAACCGATAACAGAACAGCAAATATAGGAAAAAAATTCCAAATTTTCCGCCAATATCTAATCATCAGTTAGCTCCTTTAGCGACGCAAGATCCACAGCCTTTCTTAGCAGAAAGATCCACAATCTCCCACTGACCAAACTCTTCATTAATCGCAGCTACAGCGTCAGACAAAAACTCGTACTCACAGGTAAAGAGCTCCGTCAGTAACTGGCTTTCGATACAATAGGCATTGTAAGAATAGGCCTCCGTATCCGGATCGTAGACAGTGCTTACGCCAGCCTGCCTATCGCGAAACTGAAGAATTGAGTGGCTAAAATTTTCTTCAGTGATCTTCCAACCATTTGAAGGTGAAGCAGCCGCATTTGCATCAAGTATCGTCATAGATCTGATTCCTGTTATGTCTGTCTAAAAATTAGCTTTTGAGCAAAATCAATGACCTGGTCAGCGTCTACGCCCTTTGGTATCAGCGCCACCGCAGCGTCAGTATAACCTCTTGCGAGACTTAAAACCTCATCATTACTATGAAATCTGAGGAAAGTTAGCTTGCCCTGACTTTTGTCTTTACCCTTTGATTTTCCAGTAGAATCTGACTCATCGAGCACATCATCAACTGCTTGAAAGGCTAGTCCCATTAGCACTCCAAACTCGCGCCATTGACCTACTGTCTCCATAGGCACCCCACCAGCGATAGCACCAAGAGCAGCAGACGCGCCAAGCAACGCTCCGGTTTTACCGCGATGAATACGCTCCAAAGTTTTAAGGTCATAGTCCGAGCGCCCGGTCCAATGCATGTCCTGATCTTGGCCATACACCATGCCATGACCACCTGCCGCGCGCGTCAATTCTGCCAGAGACCATATTCGCTGCTCAGCTGTCAAAGCAGGTGAATGGGGAAAAAACTGAGGATCCGCGAGAACGCGCATGGCGTCCGTTAATATGGCGTCTCCTGCCAACAGCGCTGTTGCCTCATCAAAGGCCTTATGAAGAGATGGCCGACCGCGACGAAAATCGTCATTATCCATACAAGGCAAGTCATCATGAGCCAGACTGTAAGCGTGAATCATTTCAACAGAAACAGCCCCCGCTAATGCAGACTCGGAATCTTGGCCATGGGACTCAGAAACCAGCATCGAGAGGATTGCCCTCACTCTTTTACCATCGCCAGCAAGGCAGTAGTTAATGGCTTGATGAAGTCTTGAGGCCTGATCTGGCCAAGATTTTTCAACAAATGGTCTAAATACCTTCGAGAATTTTTCAAGCTTATGACTCATCATCACCACGAAAAGTTAGACCTCATGAGTTACATGTAATTGAGCAACTGTCGCTGCCGGCAATTCACCTTGAGCCATGGCGTCTATGGTCCAAGGTAGAAGCTTACATTCCGCAGCAAAAACGCGAGCCGCAAGGCTCTCAACGTTGTCTTCCTTCAGAACAAGAACTATAGCTTGGGAAATAATAGCACCTTCGTCATAACGCTCATTAACAAGGTGAACACTTGCACCGGAATGAGATTCACCTGACTCCAAGACTGCCTCATGAACATGATGGCCGTGCATTCCCTTGCCCCCAAATTTTGGTAAAAGAGCAGGGTGAATATTGATAATCTTCCCTGACCACGCAGGGTCCATTGGCATGAGTTTTAAAAATCCCGCCAGCACGACCAAGTCCACACTGTAACGTTGCAGCGCACCGTACAGAGTCATGGCAGCAGCAACGCGGTTTTTCATGGAGAAGTCTTCAATCACCAACGGAATCCCTGCACTCCTGGCCAGGTCGTTTGCTGGAATATCTTTAGAGGAGCTGAACACAAGCACGATTTCATATGAGTGCTTCGCCTGCTCTTTTAACAGATTCACCAGCGAGCGACCGCCTCCTGAAACACCCACCGCCACTCGCAATCGTTTTTTCCCAGTCTCTACCATCAAAAAATTCCTCTTATTGCGACTCAGGTGAGATCATGTGAAACGTCAGATCAGTCTTATCTTTTAAGCCATTCCAAAAAGAGGGTGCATCCATGTCTTTTCCACCTGCAGGCTTAAGACGACGAATCGCTATGGCACCCTTCGCGCAAGTGACGATTAAGGACTTTGAAGGTTTATCAAATAAAAATTGGCCTGGATTGCTGGCACTTTGCTGATTGACCGACAAAAGCGCCATATCTGTGACCGCAATACGTCTACCACCATGGGCTGTCCAAGACCCTGGCCAAGGCTCAAACGCCCGAAAGCGATTAAACACCGTAACAGCATCCGCATTCCAGTTAATGAAACCCATGTCTTTTTCAATTTTTTTACAAAAAGTCGCTTTTGCATCGTCCTGTGGTACACCTTGGAACTCCGGGCTCTTTGCAAGCATCACAAGAGCTTCCATCAACATCGCGCCACTGGCCTCAAAAAGCCTTTTGGTCAAAGCACCCGCAGTCTCAGTCGCCTCAATCGCAAATTCCTGTTGAAGGATAATATTTCCAGCGTCCAGTTTTTTGACGGTAAATAGAATCGTGACAGCTGTAGTTTTTAGTCCATCTAGAAGTGATGCTGGAACAGGCGTCGCTCCGCGGTACTGCGGGATCCTACTGGGATGAATATTTATGGTGCCAATGCGGGGAATCTTTAAAAACTCATCTGACAAAATTTGGCCGTAGGCAGCAGTCACCACAACATCGGGACGAAGTTCCCGAAAGGCCTCTAAAAATTCGGGAGCGCGAGCACTATCTGGCTGAAGGCAAGGAACGCCCAGGTCCTTGGCAAATGATGCCACAGGAGGATCTTGCAGCTTTCCTCCTCGACCCACGGGCCTAGCCGGCTGACTTATAACCGCAATGAGCTCTAGACCAACTTTTGGGCCATGATCATGGAGATGCCTGAGTGGGGCCACAACATCGTCCGGAGAACCCATGAATACAATGCGCATCATAATCGATTAAAAGCCTGTCAGTCAGAGGGTTTAGCAAGTTACGGGGGCGACTATAGGAAAGCCCATGAGGCTGGTCAAGCTAACTTATGATGTGCTAGGATGTCGAAGCTTAAGCAACGAATTCCTTTGATAAAGGTTCACTTTCGGAGCAGCCAGATGACAAAAGATCTTCTTCTTTCAATCGACCAGGGCACCACCGGATCAACAGCTCTTTTCCTTGACGTGTCAAGGCCTCGAAGTCCAACGGTGGCAGCCAAAGCCACCGTGGATTTTCCGCAGCATTTCCCGCAGCCCGGCTGGGTTGAACATGACCTTAATGAGATCTGGAGCTCCATTGGAAAAGCTGTGGATAAAGCTTCCGCCCAGCCTGGCGGTAAGGACGCCCTGCAGCGAATTGCCGGGATTGGCATTTCCAATCAAAGGGAGACCATCTGCATCTTTGACAAGAAGACATCGGAGCCACTTTGTAAAGCTATCGTTTGGCAATGCCGCAGAAGTACCGATATCTGTAAAGACCTCAAATCTAGGGGCCATGAAGCAATCATTCGTCAAAAAACGGGCCTTGTGCTTGATCCTTATTTCAGCGCGAGCAAAGTGGCCTGGCTCATGCAAAATAGGCCTGATATTCGGGATGCTATCAATTCTGGCAAAGCCATCATTGGGACGATCGAATGCTGGTTGACCCACAAACTGACGGCAGGTGCTTCCCACGTAACAGAATCAAGTAACGCCAGCCGAACGATGCTATACAACATCAACACCAATCGCTGGGATAATGAACTCATCAAGATTTTCGGCCTCCCATCGTCCGCCTGTTTGCCAGAGATCAAACCAAGCGCGGGCACTTTCGGCGAAACTAAAGGTGTAGGATTCTTACCCGATGGCATCGCCATTTCAGGAATTTTGGGCGATCAACAGGCAGCATTGGCTGGTCAAGCCTGCTTTGAGATCGGTGAAGCCAAATGCACCTATGGAACCGGCGCTTTTTTGCTTGTGAATAGCGGCCCAAACGTACCCACTCCAGGCAATGGAATCCTGACAACCGTAGCCTGGAATATAAATGGCCAACTTACGTACGCGCTCGAAGGTTCGTCTTTTATAGCGGGTGCAGCTGTCCAGTTTATTCGTGATCAATTTAATTTTCTTGAAAAATCGTCTGATTCAGAATCTCTGGCCATCAAAGGACATGCCGCACCAGACCTTTACTTTGTACCAGCCCTCGCTGGCCTTAGTGCGCCTTGGTGGAATCCGATGGCTCGCGGTGCGTTTCTTGGCATGCATAGGGGCACAACAAAAAACGATATTATCCGCGCCTCACTTGAAGGCATCGCCCTTCAAGTCACAGACCTGGCCGTCTCCATGAAAAGCCTCCTGGGTAAAGATCTAAAAGTTCTCCGGGCCGACGGGGGCGCTGCAGCCAATGGATTTCTCATGCAGCTTCAAGCCGATTTGTTAAATGTACCTGTAGATCGCCCCAAAGACATTGAATCGACGGCCATTGGTGCGGGACTATTTGCTGGTCTCGGTATCGGACTTTATAAAAATTTAGCCGAACTTGCCGCAGCACGAAGTGCTCAAATCGTTTTCAGACCAACGGACAATAGCTCAGAAAAATCACGGATTGAAAAAATTAAATTTGGCTGGCTAAAAGCGGTTAAAGCCGTACAGGTGTTTGCTGAATCTGACCCAAAATCAAATTGATTCTCTTGACACGATCTGCTCGTAATTTAAGAACGCGCGCTCGGCCATCACAGCCAGCGCGCATAGGTTTCCTTGCACAAAATTATTTTCGTCGCAACGACTCGCCAATCGCTTCTTGTATGACTGTGGAGTTTCGCCCACCATCGATCGGAACACCCTAGAAAAATGTGCGGGTGTTTCGAATCCGCAAGCAAATGCCACATCTTGGCAGGTTAATTCTGGCCAGTAACTAAGCGCGTTCTTGGCAACGAATATCCGAAAGGACCAAATCCATCTTTGCGGCGGGAGCTGAAAATGCTTTTTAAAAAGTCTCGTGAGTGAATACTTAGAAACTCCTGTCACACGCATCAAATCATCAAGAGTAACTTCTTCCATGTAGTGCTTCTCAATATAGGTCAAAGCACAATCAAGGGCATTGATCGTTGTCATGATGCTCTCCAGCTATAAACTTTAAAAGGCTTTGGAGAAAGTCATTGCAACGAGCCTGCCAAATCCAAAAATAAGTTCCACCAATCAGAAATCAATGAGTTAGGCATACTTTTTTTTGAAAACATAAAAATTTGGCCCGATGCTGGTCGCGGGCCCGTCCCATTTTGGGACGGGCTGCCACGAGCCCTGGGATTTTTCTGCCTACTAGCAGCATCACATTGCGCTGATAGCATTAGAAGTAAGGGCATGTCTGCGCCGCAAAAACCAAGAAATACGGGAAAGAAACGTGGCATCTTCCGCAAGACAACAACTCATTAACTTGCAACGGTCGATGTATGATCGCGCCCTCAGAGAGGCTCGTGAAAGTGCGGGTTCAGATATTAAGTCCATCGCAACATATCAAGATGCATTTGACGATAGCCTGCCACCAAAAGCTCTGAGCATTCCCTCGCGCAAACTCCTCGAAACAATTGATAGCCATCAGATTGTACTGTTTGGTGACTTTCACAGTCATAAGCAAAGTCAACGAGCCTTTCTTAGGCTCCTTCGCATGTATATGAACCGGCCTGACCATGCTCCCGTCCTAGTCATGCTTGAGATGTTTCGTAGCGAAGACCAAAAATATGTGGACGATTGGCTGGCAGGTAAACTTGATGATTTAGAGCTTCTTGAGGCCGTCGACTATGATCAAACCTGGGGATTTCCCTGGAATAACTATCGCCCAGTCCTCGAGTACTGCAAGTATCAAAATATTCAGATTCTAGGAATCAACACCAAAAAAGGCGGAAAAGATTCCCTGGAAATAAGAGATCAACAAGCAGCCTTGAAAATCGCGTGGCAAGCACAGCAAAATAAAAACCATAAAATTTTTTGTATGATTGGTGAATTTCATTTAGCAAATCAGCATCTTCCTGCCACACTTTTGAAAACGTCTTCAGAGTCCTCAAAAGAACCTATTCGTGTCTTTACCAATCTCGATAAATACTATTTTGACCTTGACCCCGATAAGATTCATCATCGCGATGAGTACTTAAGCCTGGGCCCATCTGCGTTTTGTATTATGAATTCGCCGCCATGGATCAAGTGGCAATCACAGTCTTTATGGGAAGAAATCAGACGTCTTGGACCCATGAAATATTTGGAAGATGCAATCGCACCCGATGACGTGGAGTCTGATCTGGCCGCGTGGGAAGACGACGATGAAGACCTATATAACGACGACGTCTTAGATCTCGACTACCACCTGATGCACCTACAGAAACAACTGACTGAATTCTTTAAATTAAAACTTACGTCTGAACAAATCGAACACTTTAACGTAGTTCAAGGAAATATCGACGATGAGCTATCGGGTCTAGACGAAGCCTCAAGGACGCTAAGCCTATCCGTGGCTAGCACTGAGGGATTTTCCGTAAATTACGCTGCACGTCTTGTTTACATGCCAGAAGTCTCCATTAACAACATGGCGGCTGCCTCAGGTCAGATGCTGTTTGGCTCTCTTTCTAACCTATCTGAAGACTTTGAAAATGACGAGGCACTCCTCATCCTACAGTGCCTCAAGTCGACATTTGGCTATGTAGCGAATAAAATTCTAAATCCAAGAATCCCGTTACACACGGTTAGAAAACTAGAATCATATCTGCTATCTACTAAAGGAAAGCGTCTGATTGGATCTATGCGCCAACGCCGAAAATCAGCACAATTAACCCTCAAGCTTTACGACTGGATTCAAGAAAACTGGACCCGGAAGAATCAGTCTTTGAAGCGGATGCCAAAAGAGTTTACTAGCGCAAATCGCGCAACAGAACATGATCTGGCAAGAAACCTGGCACAGCTCATCGCTGAACCAGTTTGCCGAGCGCTAATTCGTGGAAAAATTGATACTATTGATATTCAAAGATGGCTACTTCGCGATTGTCGAAATCTCAATGACGCGAAAAATTCCCTGGCAGCTTTGATTGCTCTGACCACAACTTAATCGAAAGTCACAGATCAAACGTTATCGGATCCACACGATTAGATGACGGCAGCACAATAATCACATAGCTCCCACCGCTAAGCCCAACTTCGCTCACGTCAACGGATGAAGCGCGAGCTGCGAAGCTAGCAGATCTCGATTTGCAGGCTCCCGCATTAATCGACCCGTTTGCCCCAGACATTGGGCAGACTTTGGTCGTTATAGTCTGCGCGGCAGTTATAACATTACGGGTCACTCTAAAGCTCACTGACGAACTCGTCTTACTTTGCATGGAAACGGTTCCATACAGAGTGACGGGTGGACTTGCCTGAGCTCCATCGATTTTAAACCATGTGGCCATGGTGGGCGTCATTTGTTCAAAGCCATCTTTGTTTTTTCCCATAACACAAAGCGTTCGGTAACCCTGATATGACCCAAGATTATCAGTGATAGGTACGCTAATAGACCGATAGGAACTCCAACTGCTCATCCTCGCGCAGTTGCCTGGGAAACCGGGTGCAAATCCGTAGCGGTAGGACGTAATGTTTTGGCCAGACGGCGACGTGATACCAATATTTAGTAACCGCTTTGAGTTTGGCGACGGTGGCACACGAAGGAGTCCAGCTGTCAAAATAGGAGCCGTTACAATCTCCCAGGAATAAACAATCGGCGTCGATTGCACATTACCCGCTGCATCGATCCCAGCCACGCATAGTTTTTTAACGCCTCTATTTAAAAATGTCTCACTAATTGGTGTTCCGATGGGTTTCACTTTATAGGCAGACGGATCACACGCCATCGTCCCTACGGTCGTAGTATATTTGTACGAAGTGACACCTTCTCCAGCCACTGAAACCGAAATCGTCATAGCGGCGGTTTTTGGAGCTGGCAGGTTTGTGAGGTTTGCGACAGGGGGCGCCGTATCTTTTGTCCATGTATACTGTGTTGGCGTCTTCTGCACATTGCCCAATGAATCGATCAATACGGCACACAAAGTGTAAGGTCCATCCAGTAAGGGCAGTGCATCCGTGATGCCCTGAGATAGACCTCTTAGCGGCGCGGCCTGAAGCCCATTTAAGTCACAGACCGAGCCTGATTTAAGCGCATATCGATATTGGCCAGGCTCACTCGCCAAGGCAGTTACGGCAATGTTTTTAATATTAGAAATAGATGCCGGCAGACCCGAAAATCCAACAGGCTGCGGAACCGTATCTTGGGTCCATGTTAAGACTGTAGGCGCTATCTGCACATTCCCAGCAAGATCGACCCCCCTTACGCAAAGGCGACGCTCCCCATCACCATCGACCACGATGGAGAGACTTATCTTCTGGGCAAGCGGCAATGTTGCACTGTAAGAGCCACACGCATCCGCAGTCGCACCTGTTGCAAATTGATATCCGGTTACGTCTTGTCCCGACACAGTGATCGACGTAACAGATTTTAGAGAAGATACCGGCGCGTCCCCAGTTATAATTGCGGTCGGCGCAGTAAAATCACTCACCCAGGAGACCTTGGTATATCCAGACTGTAGCTCACCCTGGGAGCCCTTTCCTTTTACGCACAAAATCGTCTTTTGATCTTTTGTGATTTGGATTGTTAACGGCGCAGATATAGCTGCCCAGGCCGTAAATGTCGCCGTATCACAAGCATTTTCGTCGTCGCCAGCAACAAAATAAGAATAGAAGGCCACGTTAGTTCCGGCGACGCTTCCCGTTACGGTTGATTTATTGGAGACGCCACTTGGAAATCCTGAAAGGGAGGCCACAGAAGGATTTTCCGCGACTCGGTTCCACGCATAGTAGCGCTGGACCGTAAACACATAGTCTTTTACGGGGGCCAACAGACAAAATACCGACTTACCAAGTTCTGGGATACTACCCGTAGAAGGGGCAGACACCTGGCGACTAACCAAACCGTCCACAACTCCACAAGGTTTGATGGTTCCTTGCTGAAATGCTGCCTGATAATTATCAATCTTTATGGCCGACTGCTCTGCCGTTTGGCTAATTGAAATACTATAATCTCTTGCTGCACTTTGACTCGCTGGAACTCCTGAAATTGTCAGGAGAGAAGGAGTTCCTACAACCTCGATATCGTCGACATACCAACCATCGGCCTGCACCGATGAGTCTGAGTAAAGCCTGAAACCTATGGTCACAGACGCAGCATCTGGGTCCTGCTGAAGGAGCGCCACTTGGGAAGACAAGTCAAACTCAACATATTGCCAGTCACCAATTTTTTTTGAGTACGTAGCTACAATACGTTCAGAGTCAGCAACATTAGATTCAACAGTCAGATAACCTTTGTCGTAATCATTTTCGATATCTAATCGATGCCAAAATTTCACCAATAATGAGTCAAAAGATCGCAGTGGAATGCTCGGAAGTTTTAAATGTCTAGACGCTCTGGCGGGGTAGTTGCCAACACCGTCGCTAAACACTTTCCCCCTCAAACCGTCAGCTTCAATCACCCAAGGGGTTTTAGGCAACCCGTCCATCGAGTCACCGGAATAGCTTGCCACCTGAGCTACCGGTAAGAGGCTAATAGCAATCGAGGAAGTCAAAGGTGATAAATTATCATCACCATCCACAGATCGCACTGCAAGAAAACCACTAAAGCCCGATGGCAATGCAAACGAAGCAGAAACCGATGTGCCGGCAGCGTCAAACAACGCATCTGGCAATGGCGTCGCCGCCTGCCATGCGGCAGCGTTTGAAATTGCGCTCGTCCCATAGCGAAGTTCGTATCCTTTAATCACTCCTCCCTGATTTGAATCTGTAGCGGCAGTCCATGAAACCTTTGCCCGCGAAAGCGATCGCCATACGACGGATAATCCAGTTGGTGGGTTTGGTGGACTCGTATCTTTAAGATATCCAAGTGCCGCCTCAGCATTGATGATGCCACCGGTCACCGTAAAATTGGCAAGTCCTGTTAAAGGTGTCACACTATTTAAAATTCTAGTTCTGACTTCCAATGCTGTAATATTTGGGTTAGCAGACTTCAGAAGTGTGGCTAGTCCCGTCACATGGGGAGTCGCCATGGAGGTTCCTTGATAGGAGGCGTAACTATTACCTATAGTAGTTGACAGGATGCCGACGCCAGGTGCGCCAACATGAACTTTTGTTCTGCCATAGTTAGAAAACGAAGCTTTTGTTCCAGTTTTTGTGACCGCCGCCACCGAAATCACGTTAGATAACTGATAGTCAGAAGGATAATGAGCTATTGAATCATTATTTAAGGATTCATTGCCTGCGGCAGCAACGAAGAGCTGTCCTGCAACATTGGCAGCTTTAATTGCATCAAACATTGCTTGAGAATAATCACCTCCACCCCAACTATGATTTGTGGCGAAAAATCGCATTTTTGTGGCGTACTGCGTAGCAGAAATAGCATCGCTAATGTACCCCTCGCCGTTGGCATCAAGAAAGCGCAGAGGGGCCATTTTCACTGTCCAGTTGACACCGACCACGCCAACGCCATTGTTACCAGTCGCACCGATTGTACCAGCCACGTGGGTTCCATGGTTATTCTCGTCCATGGGGTCATTATCATTGTTGGCGAAGTCCCATCCGCGAAAATCATCAACAAATCCATTACCATCATCATCGACTTTATTGGTGCGCTTATCTCTACCTTGCGCGTCCAATCCAGTCTCCCCTGGATTTTGCCAAATATTACCCGATAAGTCCTGGTGATTGTAATCAATACCAGTATCGACTACGCCCACCACCACACTTGCTGAGCCAGTGGACTGAGTCCAGGCATTTACTGCTCTAATGTCGACGCGAGGATCGTTTGTACTATTTAGTCCCCAAAGCTCCGTAAACCTCGGGTCATTAGGGCTATTGATCGCTTTCACTTTCACATCCGGCTCAACGGATAGAATGTGCAAACTATCGGTCAAAAATTTTCCAACCGCGAGCATATAATTTTCATCAGTAGCAGCTGGAAATTCAGCAGTCACTGCGTTGATTATATCAAGGCGCTTCTTAACCACACCTCCGGCTGCTAACAAAGGCGTATCCGGGTTTTCCCCATCTAACATAAATGGGGCGGATGGACGAAGTCTCACAATATATGTCTTAGGACGGGCGTTAGCTCCAATTTTCATGGAGCCAATGGCCTTTTTTGCTGCCTCAGGATTATTATTAACTTTATCAAGAGTGGTCTTAAAAAGAATTTTCAATTCTTCTACACGAGATGCGTCCACTGGCTGAATGTCAATCTTCGGAATTTCAGGAGTTATCTTCGTATTGCCAAAGGCGCCCGGACTTCGCTGCTTACACGCCGCGACATCAAGCATTACAATTATAATAGCCAGTGGACCGATCCGCCGAAATCTTCTGAACATTTCTCGCCTCTTCTGCAGGGATAACGAATCAAAAAACCACTGAACTCATCAGAACATAAGAACATCCCCACCAACGGCTGTTTTTAGGTCATCTGACTCCACCGCAGGAACATCTTCCTTTGGTGTATGGGACAAGTTTTCTTCCGACATGACAGCTGGCGCGGGTGGGCTTTGATGTTTTCTTAAAGTTGTGATTTTAGACGAGGGCGGATCAGAATTTCTAGTACCGACTCGGGTGATCATCTCTTCAGCAAGTCCACCAATCTGCTTCAGCGGATTAACTGCCGTCTGAATCTGTTGACGTGTGATATCCTGAAACTGCAGGCTCAAGACAATTTGATCAATATTCTGCGCTACACCCTCGGAACTTTGAACGGAGCTTTGAACCAACTTTGTGAAAATATCTGTCGATTCTTTAACGGTCTGTACAAGAGACGATACAGCCTCATCGACAACGTCCCTCTTGGTCTTAGTCTTTTCGATATTCATGCTTAGTGAACTGGAAATCAGCTGAACAGATTCATTTACGCGACCCACAATCTGCGTGATGTCATTGGAGGCCTGATTGGTGCGATCAGAGAGCTTTCTCACCTCTTCAGCAACCACACCAAAGCCGCGACCATGCTCGCCAGCCCTAGCAGCTTCAATCGCAGCATTTAACGCCAGCAGATTAGTCTGGTCGGAAATATACTGAATATCTTCGGTTATCTTATTAATACTTGCTGTGTGTTGAAGTATTTCTGCAGCCGTGGTCGAATATTCACGGTTGAGCTGTCCATTCTCTTCTAGCATGGCCGTCATATCCGCTAGGAGCTGAAGTGCCTCATGAATAACCGCCGACAGCGACTGTCTAGTGCTACCAGTAACTCCAGCTATAGCCTCACCAGAAAACTGGCTTGCAATCTCATTAGATTCCTTTAAATGTTCCTGAGCTTTTTCATAGATATAGCGGACTTTATCACCAATTTCGATGGCGCTAGTTTCAGTGTGATTAATGACACCATCTAGCTGCCTTTGAATAACTGGTACCAGATTAAGTATCTTCCTAAGTAAATTTTCATGGCTCAATATAAGCTCATCACGTTCTGCAATCGAACTTTCCATTCCCCGCACGAGCATCGTCATACCGACTTTGGATTTTTCCTCTGCAGAAGACAGATGGCTTGCTGCTCGCAAATGCACCACTTCCTCCATTAAATCGGCCTTTAGCTTTCTTTCGCTCGCCAGTGCATCATTTGCCATCATTAGCTGAGTCCTCAAGTTCTCTTTGTCACGAGAATGATCGACTGCTTTGGCCTCATATTCTTCACGAAAAACTATGAATCTCCGGTCGAAATTTGTCTGAAGAAGAGCCAGAGATTGGTTTTTCTCAGCAAAATCTTCGTCAATCGACTTGATTTTGTTTTGGAGCTCCTTCACTAAACGTTCTTGCTCGGCAATGACACTTTCGTTGCTCATGTTGAACATCAGCATACCCACAATAAATGACACACAGCTTAGGATGGATAGCAGCGCCACAGTGATGGGAGACAGCTCAAAAATGGGCGCAAGAACGATGACGATCGTGGGTATCAGCGCGAAAATTGAGTAAAAAAATGGATTAATAAATATTGAAGGAACCATATATCCCCCCCCTTCCTAACCAAAAACAACTTCAAATTCTGTTGCTGTATCGGACGGGAGCACAATATTATTAGCAAAGCGGTAACAACGTCTAATTTTTCCATTCGGACAAGCCGAAATCTATGGGAACTTTTTTAATTTTTTGAGTTTTACCCAAACGTAGAGCACTCAATTAAAGTTCTTGATGTCTACAGAGATTTATTGAGTTTAAAGGCATATAGCTGGTCTGCCTAATTACGCCAAAGTGACTCGTATTCCGTTTTGGTGGGATCAAGTCGTGTCTTTGCCATCTTAAACTCAAAGCTCTCTTTTGGCGCAGAATCAGCAATCTTTTGCCAGATTTCTCGCGCTTGTTTTGCCTTTCCGCGAATATTTAGCTCCTCAGACCAAGTCCAGGATCTCTCTAGCCACGGTCCACTCAGAGGCCAATCCTTTCGGGATTCATATGATTTCTCCAATACCGCTATTGGCAAAACTCGCGCTTCAAGATCTATCCAAGACTGAAAACAGGCTGGATCTTTTTCACGGAGCTCTAGGAGATGATTATCGCCGTAATCTTTCGTGCGTCTTATAGTTTCTGACTTCAAAGCTAGTCGACTCTTTTTGTCTGACTGAATTCTTGAGAGAAGAGGAAATAAAACCGTGCACCCACTATCGGAATCACCCTTAGTCCACTGGTCTTGGACCTTCAAGACCCATGGGTAGGCTGAGGCCGCTTTAGGTGAGGCCAGAACACGCCCAAGGTAGTCCACGTCTTCTTTTGATGGCTTATCGCCCCACGTCCTAGCCAGTAGTTCTTTATCGAGGTGTGAACGGTCTTTGTTTAACATATTGGCATTTTTTTCATCTTTGCTTGAAGCCTCGTATAAAAACGCCGCTTTTCGAAGAACTTCAAGGTCGGTCTTGCTTTTTGCTATCTTAGGACGCCAAAATTCTAAAGCCTCCTTGGTCCGACTAGTTGCCACGTAGGCTGTCCATAGGCTCGACGCAAGTTTGTCGGAAACTTTTGGAAAGAGGGAAGAGCGACGTTGTTCAAAAAAATCGGTTGCCATTTCCCATTGTTTTTTATCGAAATATTCCTCAATTTTTGATGCCTGCACATCACGCACCGGGATAATCATCGAGGCCAAGTGTTTACTGCGAGGGTATTTTTCAGAAAAATCTTTTATAAGTTGGACCATGGCATCACTTTTATCTCTGTCACTATAACTTTTGGCATGGCAGGCCCAAACAAGCTCCATTAGTTGCTCTGGTACGTCATTTTTTTCTTTCGTCGCCTGAAGTAGCTCACGTGCATGTTTGACGTTTTTGCCTTCATAAGATGGCAAGTCCATACAGGCAGTGCGAACCTCTGCAATTCGAGCTGCTTCAGACTTTGGATAGTTTGTCTGGGTATTAAAATATGCAAGCCGGGCTTTTGCTAACAGCTCTCCTCTTTTTTTATCCTTCGCTGCTGATGCCCTTGCAAAATAAGTGTCAGCCAATCTGAGGTTTACCCAAGGCAGCGTTTCACTATCTTGTAGCCACTCATATCCGGCCATACGCATCGCTGTATCTAGGGCAAAGCTTAGCATTCGATCAGCTTCGTCAAACTTACCGAGCCAAAAAGCCGTTTCGCCGCGGAGGACCGCCTGAGAGGCATTATAAGCCTGCCGTTCACGCTCAACGGCATTTGCCATTCCATACATGTCTTCTGCCAATTCGTAATTATTCAAATCGTAGTAGATGTCGCCGGCTCGATTAAATATACGGGAAGCCTGGTGAGCATTGGGGTCTTGGCGTAGTGCCGTATCAAGCTCTTGCACCGCACTAAGCATATCTTGATTTTTGATGTGAGCTTCCGCCAGGAGCTGCCTGAACTCGGACCTGTGAAGATTTTTGCCATCCTTCAATAGGGCCGACAGGCCTTCACTTGCTGCGCCGAATACACTCGGCATCCGGCCAAACCGCTGATAAATAGCTGCAATATTATATAAGCCCCAAGGCGCGTAAATATCGATTCTAGGCTCGGGAAC
Source organism: Pseudobacteriovorax antillogorgiicola (assembly GCA_945897695.1). Lineage (GTDB taxonomy): Bacteria > Bdellovibrionota_B > Oligoflexia > Oligoflexales > RGVZ01 > CAMDKS01. The sequence goes on from CAMDGW010000005.1 coordinate 19,383, forward strand.
ATCGCGGCGCAAAATAAAGACTGATGCAAAGAAAAACGCAACTTGCTTGAGTAGGCCTTCTACTTCTTTCTCTGTCGGTGGATTTTTCAAGTCCGCCATTCTCTGCTCAAAAAATGCTAGGGCATTCACACCAAGAAAAAACTCCAACGTTTTATTTACCGTTGCATCATTTTTAAATTCCTGGCGGCCAGCAAACCAGATTTCTGTCGCTTTTAAATATTCCTTTTCAAGAAATGCTGCCCGTCCGTCATTATATAACGCCATTTCGCGCCCAGATCCTCGCATTTGAAAAACCATTTTGCGTAGATCGTAGGTCGTAAAATCGATATCAAATTTCACCGGAGGAAGCTTGAACGGATACTTCCAAAAAACCTCGTCGGAAACTGGCCGCTCGGGAGGCTTCTGGTTGAAGTCCGCAATGAACACGTACCTGTCGAGAATTTCTTTAAAACTTGCTGTTTTGAGATCGAGCGGTTTTTCAGTCTGATCTGATGAAACCATCTTTTTTTGATTTTTTGACTTAGAACCAGCCACCACAGGCGCCGCACACATGGCAAAGATCAGTAGACTTGAAATGATGGCTCTCATCGGACCTACTGCCCTTCTGGAGCAACTGCTTCCTGGTCGTAATTGATATGGATTTCAATACGGCGATTCATGCTACGGCCAGCATCTGACGTATTTTGTGCAACTGGCCTTAAATCGGCATATCCGGCGACTGATACTTTTGTGGCGGGAAAGCCCACTGTTTTTATCAGGTATTTTGCAACAGAGGCAGCTCGCAGTGCCGAAATTTCCCAATTTGAGAATTGACCTGAGGATGGGACATTATCTGTGTGTCCTTCAACGACGACCGGGCGGCCTAGCTCCTTTAGAATCTGACCAACACCTTCCATCTCTTTTAGAGCCTCGCGCCTCAGTTGATATTGACCTGAATCAAAGAAATGTCGCGCCGCCAGCTCTAATTTCAAACCATTTTGTGTGCGCTGAACGCTCACAATGCGCTCGAATCCCTTATCGCCTTTTTCCGGATATTTATTCGGGCCATAAAGACGCTCTTCCACTAAAAGTCGGACTCTGTTGATTTCCATTTCGATAACTTTTGCCCGCATCGCAGAACTTGGAAATTTCTGCGTGATAGGCTCACGCATTTGATCACCTTTAAAGTGGTCAAAGATGCCGACTCCCATCTGTGTGGGAGTGGCTCGCCGATCAATAGGGATTTCTGGAAGTGGCATATTTAAAGCGTCTGCCACTGATGCGGCGAGGATTTTGTTAGGCTCTTTTGCAGCCGGTGCTCCACTTTCTTTAAGCGCGTAAAGAACCACGAAAAGAGCGAAAAGCATCGTAACCATGTCGGCGTACGATACGAGCCACCGTTCGTGGTTTTCAAATTCTGGACACTTTTGCTTCTGAGCCATAGGTTCTCAACTTCAAATAATCTAAGCGCACTATTTTCAATGTTTCTCGCCGCCGCTACCATGATCGTGCACGAACACAGCCAGCTTTTGCTCAATGACTTTAGGGTTCATTCCTGTCAAAATTCCTTCAACCCCAATAACCACCATGGCTCTTGCATGGCCGTCGATAATGGCTTTACGTTTCAGCTTCTTGCCGATGGGAATACCAAGAATGTTTGCGGCGCCTACGCCATAAAGGGTCGCCACGAACGCAACCGCAATACCTGGGCCGATCATCTCCGGTCGGTCAAGTACGGACATAACGTGCTGGAGACCAAGAACGGCTCCAAGAATTCCGATCGTCGGGCAGATGGCTCCGAAGTCTTCCCAGAATTTTACGCCGACTTCAGCCTCCTCAAATACAACGTGAGCTGCTGTTTCTAAAGTGTCGCGAATAACTTCCGGGGCAGTACCGTCAACAGCAAGTCCGATGGCCATTTTGAGGGGTTCGTATGACAATGCCTCTCTTTTTTTCTCAAGCGCAAGAATGGATTCTTTCCGAGCTGTTTGGGCGCAATCAAGAATTTCAGCCATGATTTGCGCCGGATTGGCCGTCGGATTTTTTAGAAATTGCCCCAAAGCTTTGACCGAATTAATCATGTCGGGTAGAGGATAGGCCATCATAAGTGCGCCTAAGGTGCCGCCGAACACAATCATCACCGCGGTAATCGCCCACAACTGGGATAAGTGACCACCCTCCATCAACATACCGCCGATGATCATTCCCCCGGCGACAGGGACTCCAAGTAAGCTCGTTAAGTCCATGCTGGATTTCCTCCTAAAACAGCTGATGGGCCACCAGCTGCAATTTGCGACGCTGCTAAGCAGCGAACTTTAAAGTCTTCAACAAGACGCGCCACTTCTTCGAGGGACTCCGAAACGATGAGGGTTTCGCCATTCACAAAGCGCACGAGGGTGTCCGGAGTCGTTTCGATAAATTTGATATTATCGAGTGAAACCAGGACCTTTGATTTGTCGAGTTTAGTAAGAAGAATCACGATGGGAGCCTCCAGACTTGCCCCTGGTATCGACGCTAGCGGGTTGACAAAATTTCCTATGGAATTCATGGCTTCTTAGATTTATGGTACGACTCCGCTTCTTTAGCTGTCAATGCCGCCGGCAGGCGCAACCAGCCGATAATTAAGCGGAAAATGTCCAACACCCAGATTCTTTGGAGCTTTTCCGTGGATTTTCATGATCTTTCAAGTGCCCGCCGTTCCATCAAGGAAAAATTCGTCCGTATTCGGGGGTTTCTTTGACCTCGATCGGAAGGCTGAACGCTTAAAAGACATTGAAGCCCAAATTGAAGGGATGCCCGACTTCTGGAACAATCCAAAGGTTTCGGCTCCGATCCTTAAAGAGAAGAAATCCCTTGAACTCGCCCTTGGGCGCGTCCATAAACTTGAGACCCTTGAGGGCGACCTCGAAGCGGCCATGGAGTTTGCGGAGGCCGGTGAGGCAGAGTATTTGGAAGAAGCCAACAATATCTACGAGGTCCTAGCCAAGGACGTGCTGGCGTTGGAGGTGCAAAGCCTCTTAAGTGGCGAGACTGACATGAACAGCGCCATCTTGACCATCAATGCCGGCGCAGGCGGAACGGAGTCCTGCGATTGGACGAGCATACTTTTCCGAATGTACCTCCGGTATGCCGAACGAAAAGGCTGGCAGACCGAGGTTCACGACGTTCTAGCCGGCGAGGAAGCAGGAATTAAGAACGCCACCATAGAGATAACGGGTGATTTTGCCTATGGCCTACTCAAGGCCGAAAACGGGGTGCACCGCCTCGTTCGTATTAGTCCGTTTGACAGCAACGCTAGGCGGCACACGAGTTTTGCTTCTGTATTTGTGACCCCAGTTGTCGACGATACAATTGAGATCGAGATCAATCCAGCTGACCTTAAGATTGACACCTATCGCGCGTCAGGTGCCGGTGGACAGCACGTTAACAAGACCGACTCCGCTGTACGTATCACCCACTTACCTTCAGGAATCGTTGTCGCCTCGCAAACCCAGCGTTCCCAGATCCAAAACCGCGAAAACGCCATGAAACTATTGAGGTCTGGCCTTTATGAGCGTGAACTAGAGAAGAGACGGGCAGCCCAGCAGGCTCTTGAGAACACCAAGACCGATATTTCCTTTGGCCATCAGATACGCAGCTACGTGCTCCACCCGTACAAGTTGATAAAAGATCACCGTACGGACTATGAGTCCCATACACCGGATGACGTCCTCGATGGGGGCCTCGACGAGTTTATAAACGAATATCTAGCCCACGCCAAAGAGACTGCACACCCCACCTGACCGCATTCTGGTTGGCGCCTCTAATTTCGCCCCTTTTTTGACAGCGTTTCACTGCCTCTCGTACAATAAAAGTGAGGTAGTGGGCGCGTTTTTGCGCCGGAATGAAGGAGGCAACCATGAATGCAAAAGAAATTATTTCGACGGTTAAAGGCGGAGGCTTCGACAAGCAATACGCCGAGCTCCATTGGAGCGGCTCATTCGAAGACTACCTGAACATGGTCATTGAACATCCGCAAATTGCACGAAATGCATTCCAGCGCATGTATGACATGATTTCCAGCTATGGCAGCCGGCAATTCAAGGAGTACAAAAAAGAAATAACTCACTGGAATTTTTTCGATGATCCAGTCGATGGCGGGAAAGATGCCATCTTCGGACTCGATGTGCACCTGATGAAACTTGTTAACACCATCAAGGCGGCATCAGCAGGGTATGGTCCGGAAAAGCGCGTCATCTTGCTTCATGGTCCAGTCGGATCATCAAAGTCAACGATTGCTCGACTGCTAAAGAAAGGTCTTGAGGCATATTCGCGGACTCCCGAAGGCGCGATGTACACCTATACTTGGGTGAATCTAGCCGAAGTCCTAAAGATGGAAGACGTTATGAGGTCTCCCATGAATCAGGACCCCCTTTATCTTATTCCACCAGAGCGGCGCGATGCTGTCATGTCTGTCATTAACAATGGTCGTGACCGCGCCACCCAAGTTCGCATGGAAGGCGATCTATCTCCTGCCTGTCGCTATGTCTACACAGAGCTGATGCGCTACTATCAAGGCGACTGGGAAAAAATAATCCGCAATCACGTGCACGTCCACAGACTGATACTCAGTGAACGTGACCGAATCGGAATCGGGACGTTCCAACCTAAAGACGAAAAAAATCAGGACAGCACCGAGTTGACCGGAGATATAAACTACAGAAAAATTGCCGAATACGGTTCTGATTCTGATCCAAGAGCATTCAACTTTGACGGTGAATTTAATATTGCAAATCGTGGAATGATCGAATTCATCGAGGTTCTAAAGCTTGACGTAGCGTTTTTATATGACCTGCTGACAGCCAGTCAAGAGCATAAAATCAAACCAAAAAAATTCGCTCAATGCGATATCGATGAAGTGATCATTGGGCACACCAATGAACCGGAGTACAAAAAACTCCAAAGCAACGAATTCATGGAGGCTCTTCGCGACCGCACCGTAAAGATCGACGTTCCCTATATTACGAAGCTGAACGAAGAAGTTAAAATCTATGAAAAAAGCTTTAACGCCAATACTGTACCCCACATTCACATTGCTCCTCACACGCTACAAATGTCAGCCATGTGGGCCGTCCTAACCAGACTTGAGGAACCCAAAAAAGCGAACCTCACGCTCATGCAAAAACTAAAACTTTATAACGGCAAAACCACACAGCAATTTACCGAAGACAATGTCAAAGAACTGCGCAAAGAGGCTGTTCGCGAGGGTCTAGATGGGATTTCTCCACGCTACATCCAAGATAAGATTTCATCAGGTCTGGTACTTGATAAGGGCAAAGGCTGCATCAACCCGTTCATCGTATTGAACGAAATGGAATCCGGCCTAAAAGGACACTCTCTTATTAACGACGAAGAGCTTCGCAAACGCTACCGCGAGCTCCTAAGCGAGGTAAAGCGTGAATATGAGGACATCGTCAAACACGAGGTCCAGCGCGCTATTTCAGCCGATGAAAACGCGATCGATAAGCTTTGTGGCAACTATATTGATAACGTCAAAGCCTATATTCAGCGCGAAAAGGTCCGCAATCCATTTACATCTCAGGCTGAAGACCCAGATGAAAGACTGATGCGCTCCATTGAAGAAAAAATCGACATCTCAGAAAACCGTAAAGACGACTTCCGCCGCGAAATCATGAACTACATCGGCGCCATGGCGATTGAAGGTAGAACCTTTGACTTCCGCAGCAACGAGCGATTACACAAAGCGCTTGAACTTAAGCTATTTGAAGACCAGAAGGACACTATAAAACTGACTGTCCACGTCTCCAAGGTTGTCGATAAGGAAGCTCAGGGCAAAATTGATGTCGTCAAAAACAGACTGATCAAAAACTACGGCTACTGCGACATCTGCGCGAGCGATGCTCTTGGATTTGTGGCCAGCATTTTTGCACGTGGAGACATGCTAAAAGACAAGGACCGCAGCTAAAACTGCACAGAAAGGCCTGGGAATATGCCAAACAATATGGAGTCGGACCTCAACCGATTTCGCAAAATTGTCAGAGGCAAAATTAAGCAGGAGCTCAGACGCTTCGTTGCCAATGGAGAGCTCATTGGCCGCCAAGGCAAAAAAGTAGTGAGTATTCCACTACCGCGCATCGACTTGCCTCGCTTCCAATTCGGAAGCGGCGAGGGGGGTGGCGTGGGCCAAGGCAAAGGTGAGGTCGGCGATGAGGTTGGTCAGGGCCAGGGAGAACAACAACCAGGACAAGGCGAGGCCGGACAAGGCGAAGGACAGCATGCTCTTGAAGTTGAAGTCTCTCTGGAAGAGCTTGCCTCACTCCTCAGCGAAGAGCTTGAACTTCCAAATATCGAGAACAAAGGCAAAAAAAATCTTGAGAATAAGCACTATAAATATACTGGCATTGTGACTCAAGGCCCTGAATCTCTCAGACACTTCAAAAAAACATATCGCGAAGCACTCAAACGCACCATTGCAAGTGGTACCTACGATCCGGAAAATCCAATCGTGGTTCCGATTAAAGAGGATAAACGCTATCGTAGTTTTAGAGTTTACAATGAACCTGTGGCTAACGCCGTTATCATCTATATGATGGACGTATCCGGATCCATGGGAGATGAACAAAAAGAAGTCGTGCGTCTTACCAGTTTTTGGCTCGATACATGGCTTCAAAGTCAGTATGCAGGTCTTGAAAGGCGCTATATTATTCACGACGCTACAGCTCGTGAGGTAGACCAGAACACCTTCTACCGCACCCGTGAATCTGGCGGAACGTTAATCAGCTCCGCATATCGACTGGCACTTAAAATAGTTGAAGAAGACTACCCGCTAGATGAGTGGAATATATATTTGTTTCATTTTTCTGATGGCGACAACTGGTCAGGCAACGATACCAATGAGTGCATGAAAATGCTCGAAAATGACATCATGCCGAGAGCCAATCTTTTCTGTTATGGACAGGTTGAAAGCCGCTACGGGTCGGGTCAGTTTTTGCGTGATCTCCAAAAACACTTTGGAGAAGAAAACACAAAGCTGACCCTAGCGCAGATTAAAGATCGCGACGCAATTATGGATGCCCTCAAAGTATTTTTGGGCAAAGGAAAGTAATATGTACGTCAACACAAAGCTGCCGCCCGATTTGGCCGATGCCGTTGCTCACCTTGAAGAGGTAGCTCGGAATGCAGGACTTGATTTCTTTCCAACCATTTTCGAGCTCGTAGATTATAATCAGCTTTCAGAGATCGCATCCTACGGCGGATTTCCAACGCGGTACCCCCACTGGAAGTTTGGTATGGAGTACGACAAACTTTCAAAAAGCTACGAATACGGGCTAAGCATCATTTATGAAATGGTGATCAACAATAACCCCTGCTATGCCTATCTTTTGCGCGCCAACAGTATGGTCTTCCAAAAGACGGTCATCGCTCACGTATTCGGGCACTGCGACTTCTTCAAAAATAATTACTATTTTTCGAGAACAAATCGCAAAATGCTCGATCAAATGGCAAACCATGCCACTTTTGTGCGAAGAGCGATCAACGAAATCGGCCAGGACGCCGTGGAATCTTTTCTGGACGTGTGTCTAAGCCTTGAAAATCTAATTGACATCACCGCACCTTACCGGTCGCCAGCAGCGGCTGCGGTAAAAGACGGACTTGGAATTGATTCTGCTGTTCACGTGACTAAAATCGAAACCAAGGGGTATCTCGATTCCTACATTAACCCTAAAGACTTCATGGCAGCACAAAAGGACCGACTCGAAAAAGAGCAACAGAAGTCAAAAAGCTTCCCTGAAAATCATGAGCGCGATGTGCTGAAATTTCTGATCGATCACGCGCCAGTCACTGGATGGCAAAAACGCATTTTGGAAATCGTTCGCGACGAAGCCTACTATTTTGCCCCGCAAGGCCAGACAAAGATCATGAATGAAGGCTGGGCTACCTATTGGCACAGCATGATGATGACCAAGCTAAGCCCCCTTCATGAAAGTGAAATAGTCGACTATTGCGATCACTATGCCGGCGTTGTCGCTGCGGCTCCAGGATCCATCAATCCCTACAAGATAGGGGTTGAGCTCTTGCGTCACATCGAGCGCAGATGGGACAGCGGTCAGTTTGGTCTAGATTACGTCAATTGCGACGATCCAAAGAAAAGAGCTGAATGGGACACGAAAGCTGGTCTTGGCAGGAAAAAAATCTTTGAAGTCCGCCGATTCCACAATGACCTGACTTTTATTGACGAGTTTTTGGATGAAGACTTTTGTCACATCCATAAACTATTTCTCTACGACTACGACAAGAGAAGCGGGAAATACAGCATTTCAAGCCGAGATTTCAAACCCATTAAGCAAAAGCTACTGCAACAATTAACAAACTTTGGACAGCCGATCATTTCGGTTATTGACGGAAATTACAAAAACCGTGGCGAGCTTCTATTACGACACGACCATAACGGCATTGACCTGAAGCAAGACTTTACGATGGAAACATTGCGCAATATTCAACGCGTTTGGAACCGTCCAGTTTATCTTGAGACAGTGATCGAGGATGTTAAACGAAGAGTATCATTTGATGGGAAAAGTCATGATATCGAAAAAATTTAATTCACTCTTAATCGTCTTGATGTCTTTTTTGTTAGGGGGAGCAGTCTCCGCTCTAGCACAAG